>JAAVYX010000033.1 GCA_022791355.1 Clostridiales bacterium
AGCTGACCGGCATCACCGACCAGATGGTGGCCGGCGCGCCGGGGGAGACCGAGGCGGTCAAGTCCTTCCTGGACTTCTGCGGCGACGCGGTACTGGTGGCCCACAACGCCCCCTTTGATATCTCCTTTATCACCGCAGCCTGCGGCCGCTGCGGCTACGACTTCGCCCCCACCTACATCGATACGGTGGTCATGGCCCGCAGCCTGCTGCCCGACTGTAAGAACCACAAGCTGGACACGGTGGCCAAGGCGCTCAACCTGGGCAGCTTTAACCATCATCGGGCCTCCGACGACGCGAATATCCTGGCCGCCATCTTCGACCGGCTGCTGGATATGACCGTCGAGCGGGCGGCCTGCGACGACGTTCAGGGCCTCAACGCGGCCCTGGCCGGCGGAGATATCAAGAAGCTGCCCCGCTACCATCAGATTTTGCTGGTCAAGGATATGACCGGTCTGAAAAATCTCTATAAAATCGTATCCGAGGCCCATTTACATAATTTCTATAAATTTCCCCTGGTGCCCAAGAGCGTGCTGATGAAGTATCGGGAGGGTCTGCTGGTGGGCAGCGCCTGCGAGGCGGGAGAGCTGTACCGGGCGGTGTCCGGCGGGCGGCCCTGGGGCGAGCTGTTAAAAATCGCCGATTTTTATGACTTTATGGAGATTCAGCCCCTGGGCAACAACGAGTTTATGCTGCGGGAGGGCATGGTCCAGTCGGAAAAACAGCTGATGGATTACAACCGCACGATCCTCAAGCTGGCCGACAAGCTGGGTAAGCCGACCGTGGCCACAGGCGACGTTCATTTCCTGCATCAGCGGGACGCGTCCCTGCGCCGTATCCTCATGGCCGGTCAGGGGTTTAAGGACGCCGACCAGCAGGCCCCCCTGTATCTGAAAACCACCAACCAGATGCTGGAGGAGTTCGCTTACTTGGGCAAGGAGCGGGCCTACGAGGTGGTGGTGACCAACCCCAATAAAATTGCCGACATGGTGTCGGGCGACGTGCTGCCGGTACCCGACGGCAACTATCCGCCCTCCATCGAGGGGGCCGACGATATCCTATCGGAAACCTGCTGGAGCAGGGCCAGGGAGATTTACGGCGATCCCCTGCCTGAAATCGTGGAAAAGCGGCTGGAAAAGGAATTAAGCTCCATTATCAAGCACGGCTTCTCGGTCATGTACGTTACGGCCCAGAAGCTGGTGGCCGACTCGGAGGCCCACGGCTATCTGGTGGGCTCCCGGGGTTCGGTAGGCTCCTCCTTCGCGGCCACTATGGCGGGTATCTCGGAGGTCAATCCCATGGCCCCCCACTACGTCTGTCCAAACTGTAAGTATTCCGAGTTTTTCGACGACGGCAGCGTGGGCTCGGGCTTCGACCTGCCGCCAAAGGACTGTCCCAACTGCGGGACCCGTATGAATCAGGACGGGCACGACATCCCCTTTGAAACCTTCCTGGGCTTCGACGGCGACAAGGTGCCGGATATCGATTTGAACTTCTCAGGCGAGTACCAGACCTCGGCCCATAAGTTCACCGAAACGCTGTTTGGTCCCGAAAACGTTTTCAAGGCCGGCACCATCGCCGCGGTGGCCGAAAAAACGGCCTACGGTTTTGTCAAGAAGTATACCGAGGAGCGAGGGCTCATTATGAATAAGGCCGAGCGGGAGCGGCTGGCCGCGGCGCTGGACAAGGCCAAGGTCAAACGGACCACCGGCCAGCATCCCGGCGGCATGGTGGTTGTGCCGGCCTCTCACGAGGTCTACGACTTTTGTCCCATCCAGCACCCGGCCGACGATCCCAATTCCGACGTGGTCACCACCCACTTCGATTTCCATTCCATCCACGATACCATCCTCAAACTAGACATTCTGGGTCATGATGTGCCCACCATTTATAAGTATCTGGAGGAATACACCGGGGTGCCGGTCATGGAGGTGCCCATGAACGACCCCGCCGTGCGCAGCCTCTTCAACTCCACCGAGGCCCTGGGCGTAAAGCCGGAGGATATCGACTCCCTGACCGGCACCTTCTCCCTGCCCGAGGTGGGCACCTCCTTTGTGCGGCAGATGCTAATGGACACCAATCCTCAGACCTTTTCCGACCTTTTGCAGGTTTCCGGCCTCTCTCATGGCACCGACGTCTGGCTGGGCAACGCCCAGGAACTCATCAAGGCGAAAATCTGCACCATTGCCGACGTAATCGGAACCCGCGACAACATCATGACCTATCTGCTTCACAAGGGGGTCCCCCCAAAGATGGCCTTCTCCATTATGGAGATCGTCCGAAAGGGCAAGGCCCCCAAGCTTTTGACCGACGAGCACAAGGCGGTCATGCGGGAGCACGGGGTGCCCGAATGGTATATCGATTCCTGTATGAAGATCAAGTACATGTTCCCCAAGGCCCACGCCGCCGCCTACATGATATCCACCCTGCGGCTGGGCTGGTACAAGGTCCACAAGCCGGTGGAATACTATGCGGCCTACTTTACCGTCCGCGGCGAGGATGTGGACGCAAAGGCGGCCTTGCAGGGCCGGTCGGCCGTGCTCCAGCGGATGAACGAGATCAAGGCCAAGGGCCGGGAGGCCACGGCCAAGGAGAACAATACCTATTCCATCCTTCAGATTGTCAACGAAATGTTGGCCAGAGGGGTGGAGCTGCTGCCCATCGACCTGTATAAGTCTACCGCTACTAAGTATACTGTGGAGGAGGGAAAAATTCGTCTGCCCTTCGGCTCCCTTTCGGGGGTGGGCGAAAACGCCGCCATTGCATTGGAGGAGGCGGCCAAAAAGGGGGACTTCATCTCCAAGGACGAGCTGCAGCTGGCCGCCGGGGTATCCAAAACGGTCATCGAGGCCCTCAACGAGGTGGGCGCGCTGGACTTTTTACCCGACTCCAATCAAATGAGCCTGTTCGGATAAGGAAGCAAAAAACAAAAAAATTTTCGCCCGCCTTTTCTAAAAGGCGGTGGGATCGAGGGGCAAAGCCCCCGTCGCGGCCCGCAGGCCGCGAAATCCCTAGTATCGTAAGGCGCAGGGTAGCCAAAACCTTCCTTTGGAAGGTTTTGGCTACCCTCGCCGGGGGTTCCCCTGTGTTCCGCCAGGAACACAGGAAGGGCGCCGCTTGCGTTTTGCAGCTGGCTTTTCGACAAGCTGAGCGGGGAAGAGAGCTTCCCCCGTCTTTTCTATACATGGGAGGGCCGCGGCTTGCTTGCCCTTATCGATTGCTTATGTAGCCCTGCCGGGCCAGGCGAAGCATATGGGAAAAGGAGAATAGGTTAAAATCTGTTACCGCCTTTTCAGGTAAACACCGGCAAGATGATGCAATATTACCGGAATTAACCAAGGACTTATTATGCATATATACCAAACGGCAGGAAAATCTAAAAATAAAGGTTGCAATTTTGTAACCGTTTGTTATAATAGGTTTCAGTGGGTTACAGAAATGTAATCTTTTGATTATGGAAACAACGAGAAAGGAGCCTTGCGCGGAATGGAATCACCTATTGACGCGGCCGAGCAGGCTGCGGAAAAATCTGCCCGCTGGGACTTCCTGCAATTTTTACAACGATTTTGCCGGTTATGCGCCGCTGTGGGGCGCAGGTCCGCCGCGGCCGGGGCCGCTCTCTGGCGGCTGGTGCGAAGCGGTATAAAGAAGCTTTGCCGGGGCCTCAAGCCCTCTAAAAAAGAAGCGTCCGCCTGCCTGAGCCTTTTACAGCGGGTTTACCGGCTGTGCGCCGCCATAGGATTGAAGTCGGCGGCGGCCGGAGCGGCTCTGTGGCGGCTGATGTGCGGCGGCTTGGAAAAAATCTCCCAGGCTTTCCGGCCCTCCAAGGTGGGGAAGAAGGGGATGGTCCTTTCGATCCTCAACTATGGCGGTCCTGTTGTGGCCGCCGCCGCCCTGGTGCTGACTGTCGTCTTCTGGGCCGGCCGGTCCTTTGGTATCGAGGTGCGGTATGAGGGCGAATCGCTGGGCTATATTTCCAGCGAAGAGGTTTTCGACGGGGCTGTGGAGCGGATTAACGACCAGCTGGCTCTTCGCACGGGACAGGATATCCTGTCCGAGCCCACCTTTTCCTTTGCCATGCTGTCCGGCCGTCAGGTGATGGACGAGGCCCAGCTGGCCGACGCGCTTATTACCCATTCGGACGATATCACCCAGGCCTACGGCCTGTTTTTAGACGACAAGCTTCTGACCACGGCCGGCGATCCCGACGTTCTGCGCACCGCGCTGGACGCTTATCTGGAGTCCTATCGCGCCGGCATGGGGAATGAAGGCGAGCAGACCGGTCTTCGCGCCGCCTTTATGGGAGAGCTTTCCATCGAAGAGGGCGTTTATCCCGCCTCCGCCGTAAACTCGGACGCCCAGGCCAAGGCGGATATCGCCGCCGGCGGCACGGACGAGGCCAAGCTTGAGGTAAAGGTCATCATGGAGGAGATCTACGAGGAGGAAATCCCCTTTGCCACAGTAGAGGTGCCGGACGGCACCCGGTTGGAGGACTACCGTAAAACCAAGACCGAGGGCAAAAACGGGGTGGCCAGCGTTACCGCCCAGGTGACCTATATCGACGGGCAGGAAATCGACCGTCAGGTGCTTTCCTCCGAGGTGGTTACGGAACCCACCGATCAGCAGGTCGTGGTGGGAACCATGACCATGAGCCAGTATGAGGAGCAGAAGGCCATGTCCTCGGCCAAAACGGCTGAAAGCAAGAATTCCTCCTTTGTTTGGCCGGTGGGCGCCAGCAACTATGTCAGCGCCTATTACGGGGACGGCCGGGGCCATAAGGGCTACGATATCGCTTCCTCCGCCGGCGCGCCGATTCTGGCCGCCGATTCCGGCAAGGTGGTCAGCGTAAACGCCACCGGCTCGGCCTACGGACTGCATTTTGTCGTGGATCACGGCAACGGGGTGCAGACCCTGTACGCCCATTGCAGCTCCATGAACGTATCGGTGGGGCAAAAGGTCAGCCGGGGCGAGGTTATCGCCAGGGTTGGCCGCACCGGACGGGCTACCGGCAATCATCTGCACTTTGAGGTGTGGGAGAACGGCAGCCGGGTGAATCCCTCAAGATATCTGAAGTAAATCCCCCTTTTATATCTGTGGCGGCTTTTTGCCGCTACAGATTTTTTTATCTATTTTTGCTATTTGTTTTATTTTTAGCTGGGATAGAGATTTGGCTGTTTTTGATTGGCTTAGAGGGAGGTTTCGCGCCAGGTATACTATTCTTATTTCTCCAATACCATATCGCGAGGCGCGACCCCATCTTTTGTGACGCGACAAAAGATGGGGGAGA
>JAAVYX010000034.1 GCA_022791355.1 Clostridiales bacterium
GTCCCCTTCGCCTTTATCACCGGCGGCTTTTTCTCCGGCCTTTCCGGCTTTATCGGCATGAAGATCGCTACGGCGGCCAATGCCCGTACGGCCAACGCCGCCCGGCAGGGCCTGAACCGAGGACTGCGGGTGGCCTTCTCGGCCGGTTCGGTCATGGGCTTTACGGTGGTGGGTCTGGGTCTCTTAGACCTCTCCGTCTGGTATTACCTTTTGACCTACGTCTTTTCGCTGCCCATAGAGGAGGTGACCGGCGCCATGCTGACCTTCGGCATGGGCGCTTCCTCCATGGCCCTTTTCGCCCGGGTGGGCGGCGGTATCTTTACTAAGGCCGCCGACGTGGGGGCCGACTTAGTAGGCAAGGTGGAGGCTGGCATCCCGGAGGACGACCCCCGTAACCCGGCCGTTATCGCCGACAACGTGGGGGACAACGTAGGGGATGTGGCCGGTATGGGAGCCGACCTGTATGAATCCTACGTGGGCTCCATCATCTCGGCCTCGGCCCTGGGAGTGGCCGCTTTCAGTCATATCGGCGGGGTAGACGGGATTCGGGCCGTCACCATCCCTATGGCTATGGCGGCGCTGGGCGTTCTCTTCTCCATCGCCGGCACCTTTTTTGTGCGCACTGGCGAGAGCGCCGACCAGAAAACCCTGCTGGGCGCGCTGCGCCGGGGCACCTATTTCAGCGCCGTCGCCGTCGCCATCGTGGCCTTCCCCTTAGTCTGGTTTATGCTGGGCCGGCAATTTGTGGGGATTTACGGGGCGGTCGTCTCGGGGCTTATCGCTGGGGTGCTCATCGGCGCCTGCACCGAATACTTCACGTCGGACAGCTATAAACCCACCAGACGTTTGGCCGGATCAGCCAGGACCGGCTCGGGTACGTTGGTCATCAGCGGGCTGAGTCTGGGTATGCTCTCCACCTTCGCGCCCATTTTGATTATCGCCGCCTCGGTGCTCACGTCCTACTTTATTTCGGGCGGGGCTCGCAGCGGCGCGCTGGGGCTGTACGGCATCGCCATCTCGGCGGTGGGCATGCTCTCCACCCTGGGCATCACTCTGGCCACCGACGCCTATGGCCCGGTGGCCGACAACGCCGGCGGCATCGCCGAAATGGCCGGGCTGGACCCGGAGGTTCGCCGCCGTACCGACGCGCTGGATTCCTTAGGCAATACCACCGCCGCCACCGGCAAGGGCTTCGCCATCGGTTCGGCGGCCCTCACCGCCCTGGCCCTCGTCGCCTCCTATAAGGATAAGGTGGTTTCCATCGCGGGCAGCGAGTCGGTTTTTGACCTGAGCATCATGAATCCCCGGGTGTTGGTGGGCCTCTTCATCGGCGCTTGCCTCCCCTTTGTTTTCGCGGCCCTGACCATGAACGCGGTGGGCCGGGCGGCTCAGAGCATCGTGGTGGAAGTCCGGCGGCAGTTTAAGGAGATCAAGGGATTGATGAAGGGGGAGGCCAAGCCCGACTATGCGCGGTGCGTGGGCATCTGTACCTCCTCGGCCTTAAAGCAAATGCTTTTGCCCACCTTCATCGCAGTGGCTTCCCCCATCCTGACCGGTCTGCTGCTGGGGGTCAACGGGGTCTGCGGTATGCTGGGCGGGGCAACGGTGTCCGGCTTCCTGCTGGCCATATTCATGGCCAACGCGGGCGGGGCCTGGGATAACGCCAAGAAGTTTATCGAGGGAGGCCAGTTTGGCGGCAAGGGCGGCGACGCCCACAAGGCCGCCGTAGTGGGCGACACGGTGGGCGATCCGCTTAAGGATACCTCCGGCCCCTCTATCAACATTCTGATTAAACTGCTGTCTATGGTTTCCATCGTCTTTGCGGCGGTGATTGTGGAGTTCCATCTGCTGTAATTTTCGTAAAACGCAGGGACGCCCGGCTTTGAATCGTATAATCGGCTCAAAGCCGGGCATCTTTTTATAAAGGTCTCTGTGGGATAAACGCGGAATTTTTTATAGGCTGCCATAGGCAATCTATAAAAAATAGCCGGCCGGTCCGACCGTATAGCTTTTTTTCACACGTGGCAAAACATCCTTTTGCCCATCCAGAGCCGCTTTCCGTATCAAAAAAACTGGTTAAACGCCTGCCCGCTATTTTTCCACTTAAACAAAAGCGCGGCTTTTTCCAGTTGTAAAACCGTCTCCGGGCGCCCTAAATACGAAGCGTTCGCCTGCCGGAAGGGACGGTTGTGCAAAAAATAACAGTTGCTCGACTATTTTTTCAGAAAACGCTTGACAGGCTTGCCTTTTCCGATTATAATAGTTTCGTTCTATGGCGGTATAGCTCAGTTGGCTAGAGCATGCGGTTCATACCCGCAGTGTCATTGGTTCAAATCCAATTACCGCTACCAAGGCCCTGAGAACTGTCAGGCTCTCGGGGCTTTCTTTCGGCCCGATGGTCAAGCGGTTAAGACACCGCCCTTTCACGGCGGTAACACGGGTTCGATTCCCGTTCGGGTCACCAAAGTACGCCCGGCTGAAAGCCGGGCGTACTTTTTTGTAATACTCGCGGCAAATGCGCTTACCGCACCGTGTCCCGGTCTATCCGGGTAAGGTCGGAAACTTGGACGCCCAGCGCAAAGGCCAATTGGCATAAAACTCTAAAAGACGGTTCCGCATGACTGTACGGCGCTTCTAAGCTGGCGATATAACGGACGCTGATCCCGGCTCTTTCGGCCAGTTGTTCTTGCGTCCAGCCTCTTTCCCGTCTAAAACGGGCGATGTTGAGATGAAGGATAAACAGGCAGTCCTCGTAGAATTTGCGTTTTGTCATACGCATCAATCCTTTTTATAGTTTTTAAGATAACCATAAAGGATTGACGGAAAATTACAGCATGATTTTAGTCGATATAGAAAAAGCCGATTGCTTGTTTTCACGAGGCATGTTTGGCGGACGAATGAAGCCCTTGCTTTCAGCAGGAGGAGAAAAAATGATTTTTAAAGGTTTGCAGGAAAATAACGGCTGGATGATAGCGGAATACAGCGCTACCTGGCGATACGGATATGATTTCATGCTGGACGCAGCCCAGACGGTTATAGACACGGATTTTCAGGATAATTTACAAAGGGTTGCCGTGGCCTCGCTGGCGGGCGCAAACAATATAGAAAAACTGGACGAGGTAGCGGCTGCCGGAAAGGCGCTTCGGAACTGTCCCTCATTCCAAAAAGAGCAAGGCGTTTTAGCCGTGTCCGGCGTCAGTAAAATGATGGAATGTCCGGTCCAGCTCATGTTTTTCAATCAGACGGATTTGGTAAGACTGCTTTCTCCTGGAAAAGAATATTTTCAAAAGCATGGGGAACATGTTTTTGACAATTATATGAACAGTATAGAAATTGTCGCATATTGCAGGGCGGCGGAACGCAGAGCAAGAGAAAATTAACGCGTTTGCTTCAACCGCCTATGCGGCTGAGATAACGATAAAAGGGACCCTGTCCGCTATGGACAGAGTCCCTTTTAACATAAACGGTAACAGTCGCTCGAAATCGGCTGTTTTTTACGGTTTGGCCTTTGCTTGGGCCGCCGCGGTCGGGCAGAGCCCGGCCATACAGCATCGGTCGCAATGGTAGGCGCGAGCGGAACAGACCGCCCGGCCGTGCAGCACCGTCCGATGGCAGAAGTCGTTGGATTTTTCGGGCGGCAGCAGCTCCCGCATAGCCATTTCCACCTTGTAGGGGTCCTTGGCGTCCACAAAGCCCAGCCGGTTGGTGATCCGGATAAAATGGGTGTCGGCGACCACGGCCGGCTTGCCGTAGATATCCCCGCAGACCAGGTTGGCGGTCTTACGGCCCACCCCCGGCAGCGTGATAAGGGCCTCCAGCGTGTCCGGCACCTGCCCGTCGAACTTATCCAAAAGCATCCTGCACATGTTTACGATATCCCGGGCCTTGGTCTTGTACAGCCCGCAGGAGCGGATACAGTCCTCCACCTGGGAGACATCGGCGGCTGCGAAGGCGGCCGCGTCGGGAAACCGGGCGAACAGGTCCGGCGTCACTAGGTTGACCCGCGCGTCGGTACACTGGGCGGACAGCCGGGTGGCAATCAGCAGCTGCAAGGGCTGACGGTAGGTCAGGGAGCATATCGCGTCGGGGTATTCCTTTTCCAGCAGCTCCACCGCCTGGGCGGCCCGAGCCTTTTTCTTCTGCTTGCTTTCTCGCATATGTATCATCCTTTAACCGGCAAAAAACGCCCGCGAGCCGCGCCGCGGACGTTTGTCTGCTTTTCGGTATGTTATCAGGTATACTCGGGGTCGCACTCGCATTCGATATAATTCTTTTCGTCCTTTTTCTCGCCGATAAAACGATAGATCAGCACGGCGGCGCCAGCGGCGACGGTAACCACGGCGAAGAGACCGGCTAGGATGTAAAAAGCGTATTTGAGTTTTTTCATAGAAAAGCACCTCCGGTAATCGTGTTGCATACAAAAGGGCAAATCCGGCCGCGAAGATTTTGCGCGGCCCCGCGCCCTGCACAAAGGATTGTATATATTGTACCCGTTTTTGTTCGAGATGTCAACCGTGCCCGCTGCCTTGGCAGGGAGCGACAGGCCCGGCAGGAGTCAAAGCGGGGATTGGAAGGGAACCGGCGGAGGACAGGCAGGGAATCTGCGGGAAACCGGCAGGGGAGAGGCGAGAAACCGGCGGCGTTCCCGGATTGAACGGGCGAAGGCCGCCGGCCGGATAGGGCGGCCGCCTATGGGCGGGGTCCAGAACCAGGCGGTCCGCGACGGCCCGCCCTGTAAAGCCGTGCGCGGCCTCGGACAAGATGGCACAGACAGGCCGGCTGCCAGCAGTATACCGCCGGAATCTTTCGCTTTGCACTTGACAGTCGATATATATATAATAAATATGATCAACACAGCATTAAAACAGGATAAAATACATAAAACCGGGAGGCGCGCTATGCATCTTAGCTATTCTTTACAGGGGTTCCTGGAACAGCAAGCCCTGTTCAGACCCGGCGCCTGTCTGCTGGCCGGCGCGGCTGTGCTGGCCTTTTTGATTGTCTCGTATGTATCAGGCAGACGCAGAGGGGAGGAAATGTCTGCCTTGGAGAAGGCCGAGATGGCGGTAGAGCTGGTTTTGACCGGCCTGTGGACCCTCTTTTCCCTGGCGGGTTTTCTGGGGGAGGTCTGGGGGTTCGAATCTCTCCAGAATCCCGGACTGGGAAGCGACCTGTATGACGCGGGGTTGCCGGCGGCCCTGTCGATCCTGCTCTTTTTCCTGCTCCTGCGCAGAGGGCGGATGACAAAACGGGAGGAGGGGAGCCTTTCCAAATGGGACTGTACCCAGCTGGCCGCTTCCGGCCTTTTCGCGGTCCTTTTTTGCATCGCATTGGGAATCTGTCCGACCGGCGTTTTGACCGGTTCCGGTTTCTGGGAGGAGCTGCTGCCCGGCCTGGAGCTGGGCCTGCTGGCCGCCGCCGGCCTATTTGTCTGGATAAGTGCGCTGGCCCGTCTGCTGTACGCCCGGCGGAAGGGGGAAGCCCCGCCGGTTCATCTCTATATTCTCGGCATAGGGCCGGTTGTCCTGCTGGGCTTTGTCCTGCTGATGGCGGGCTTTGTCTGGCTGCCCCGGCTGCTGGAGCCGGGGGCGTAAAGGGGGATGGGAGAAAAAACGGTTTTGGAAGCGGAGAGAGGAATCCATATGTATCCATGTTTTAGACCTTTCTTTCCGGGGGAGGGGAGCCCCTTACACGGCGCATAGGCCCCGTCCGGCAGGCGCAGGCCGGCGGCCAAGACTTATCCCGAATCGGCCTGGTCCTTCTTGTGACGACGCTGATTCTGGCGGCTGCCCTGCTGATTGCGTTTCTGCAAAAGCGCAGGAACGGGAGCTGGCAAAGGCGGGAAGGGCGGGCGTTTATCCTAAACGGAGCTATGCTGTTGGGTTTTCTTCTCCTGTTTGTCTGCTGCATGGGTAAGGTCAGGCCGTTTGCGGAAGGGTTCGAGTGGTTGGTCTCCCATCCGCTGGAGCGTTTTTACCTCCTGCCCGCCGGCTGGGCCGGCGCGGCCTGGTTTGTGGTTTTCGGGGAGGAGCGGGCGCGCGCTCGGAAAAGGGGCCGCCTTTCGGCGGCGGGCCTTATACGGCTGCTGGCGCTGGGCCTCTGTACGGCTTTTTTTGTCTTTGGTCTGCTTACCGGCTTTTGCGCGCCGGAAATTTTTAAGGACGGCCGCATACAAACAGCCCTCATGACGGCTTTCTCATGCCTGCTCTTTTACAGCGGCTTCCGGGTCTATTACCGGTCGGTCGTCCTGCGGCGGCGGGAGAAGCGGCCGGCCGCCGCATGGGATCGGGTCTGCGCTCTATTGGGCGCGGGCGCGATGGCGCTGGCGGCTTTGCTCTTCCTGTTTCTGGTCTGGCTTCTGTTTTCCGTTGTACTTTACCAGCTGTGATCCATACGCCCAAGGGAAAAGGCCCCGGACCTCTATAAAGGTCCGGGGCCTTTATCCGTTTGGTTCCATACAGGAGGGGCGGCTCCTATTCAGGAAAAAGGGCTTCCTCGATATCCAGGCAAATCTGGTGATAGACCGGCAGGTGCAGCTCCTGTACCCGAAAGGTTTCGGTTTCGGGTACCCGTATGGTCACGTCGGACAGGGCCAGTAGCGCGCCGCCGTGTTGTCCGGTGAGGGAGAGCACCCCCATACCCAATCCCCGGGCCACCTTGGCGGCCTCCACCACGTTTTTGGAATTGCCAGAGGTGCTGATGCACCAGAGCAGGTCCCCCGCCCGGCCCAGTCCCAGCACCTGCTGGGCGTAAACCAGGGCGGGCCGTACGTCGTTGCCAAAGGCGCTGCCCAGCGCCCCGCCCAGGGAGAGGGGAACGACGGGCAGCGCGTCCTGTAAGACGTCCAGCGTCAGAGGGTCCAGAGCGGGGCAGCGGGCCAGCATGTCCGCCCGCTTTTGGGAGGACAGAGGCCGCTTCTTTACAAAACCCTTGCCCAGCTCCCCGGCGATATGACCCGCGTCGGCGCAGCTGCCGCCGTTGCCGCAGAGCAGCAGCTTGCCGCCGCCGCGGAAGCAGTCGGTCAGAAGTTCTTCGGCGGCCTTAATGTCTGCCTCGCAGGCGGCTAGAGGGGGATAACGTTGGATAAGCTCCATAGGACGCACGCTCCTTTACGGTTTTGCATATAGTTTGCCGCTGTCTGCCTGGGATTTATACGGCTTTGTGAGGCGAATCCGCGCCGGCCGCGAGGCCGCCGCGCCCAATGACCTGCGGACCGCCTGGTAAGGGGCGGCCGGCGGTCCGTCCCAAAGGGCCGCGGCGAAAGCCTATCGTATGAACGCTTGGCCCGCCTGATTCCGATAGGACGGGGAAGATGCATAAAGCCCCTTTGCGTTTTGCAGGCTGCCCCCCTAAGACGGCAAAGCGCAGAAAGGCGGTTCAAAGCTTCCAGGGAAGCGCCTGGTCATAGCCGTGGCAGCCCGCGCCGGGGGCATGCCGCCGCGGCGTTCTGCGCCGTTATCAAGAAGATTGACGGTTTTTATCGTATTCGATTGGGCCGGCCCAAAGACCGCCGCCGCGCGTATGATATCTTGGAAACAGGTATCGACGCTTAAAAGGGGACCGAATCTTCCAACGTCTCCAGCAGAGCGGCGCAGAGGGCGGCGTAGTCTCCCAGCTGCTCCCCCAGGGCCGCCGGCAGAATTTGGCAGGCCGCCGCGTTCTGGGGCAGGGCCTCCGCCTCAATGGCCCTTTCCATCTCGGAAATGAAGAGGTCCCCTGAACGGGCGAATACGCTGCCGATCACAATACGCTCGGGCGCCAGCAGGTCGATGAGGATGGAAAGTCCCCGGCCCAGCTGCCGGCCGCAGACGCGGCAGACCTCCAGCGCGGTAGGGTCCCCGGCATGGGCGGCTGCGGCGATGGATTTGGCCGTGACCGGCTCCCCCATCTTCCAGTAGGCCGGCCGCCGGCCGCTGGACAGGGCCGCCTCAGCCATCCGGGTTCCCAGACGGGCCAGTCCGCCGCCTGAACAAAACCCCTCGAAGGACCCGGCCTTGCCAAAGCCAACCGGCCCGTCGGCGGCTAGCCGGATATGACCGGCCTCGCCCGCCAGGTCCCCGGCCCCGGCGTAGAGCCGGCCGTTTAGAATCAGCCCGGCTCCAAGCCCGGTGCCGAAGGTGAGGAATACCATATGACGGCAGCCTTTACCGGCCCCGAACCGCCATTCGGCCAGGGCGCAGGCGTTGGCGTCGTTTTGCAGGCGGACCGGAGCCCGCCACCGATTCCCCAGTATCTGGGCGACAGGGACTCGGTCCCAGCCGGGCAGGTTGGGCGGGGAGAGGATAAGGCCCCTTTGCCCGTCCAGCGGCCCGCCGCAGGATATGCCCACAGCGTCGGGCCGGCGGCCGCCGCACAGCACCTCCGCCATATTGCACAGCTTTTCCAGCATTTGTTCGGGCGGCAGCTTCAGATCGGTGGGACAGCCTTCCCGTCCCAAAATCTCTAGGGAGTCCCCCGCATGCCGGCCAGTTATGACGGCGCATTTGGTGCCGCCGATATCGAAGCCCAAAATAAACAAGGAAAGCGCCACCCCTTTCTCTGTCTTCAACATAGCATATCCGACCCGGCCGCGCAAGAGCAATCTTTTGGAAAATTTGCCCGCAAAATTTATGGGGCCTGATTGCAGGTTGGACAAACGGCGTTTAAGGGATGGACGCCGCCCGTCGATTGCCAAACGAGCTATACGATTGTATGGACGGAAGACGTATCGCGGTCCGCGTTATTTTTGGCGCCGGCCGCAGCCGCGCCTTTGAAGCGGCCGGCTGTCGTCCTTCCAATCTGAGGACGCTGTTACGGCCCTTTTAGTCCCCTTCTAGGTCCCTGCTAGCCCCCCCGTTTGGGCCGCGCTTGGGGCGGCTGCGGCGCGTATACTTCCGTGGATGCAGGGGAGAAAGAGCCTGTAGAAAAGGCGGCAAAAGCGGACGTGCGCTTCGGTCTATATAAATCTGGTCTTCCATGGAAGACAAAAAAGCGCAGCCGCATCGATAGGACGCGGCTGCGCTTTGCAGGCGTATCGCCGTGTGGCCGGGATTTACAGAGCCACCGGTTCAAAAAGGACGGTAAGGTAATTCTCCTGCGCCTGATCGGCGGGAATATCGGTGAGCAGCTCGATACTGACCTTTCCTCTCTCGGTGCCAAGGCTTGCGGTGTAGGAAACCATGCCGAACTCTACGGTCTGCTTATTGGTAGTCACCTGGGCGTCGTAGAGCTCGCCGTAGGCCTCCGCAAGACGGTTGAACTCATCTTCGCCAAACTGGTTGGAGCTGGAAATTAACTGTAGGTTCGCCAGCTTACCGTTAATAAAGGTATAGGAATTGACCACGTAAGAATCCTTAGAAACAGCCAAATCATATAGCGGGGTGCCGCCTACGGTTTCAAAGGAGCACCAGTTTTCGTTGGTCTCGGAATCGTCGAACTCCAGCTCGGGCTCTAGCTGATCCAGCTCGGCCTTGGTCATACCAAAGTAAACGCCCTCCTTAACGCCCGGAATCGAGCGGGCGTCGGCCGTTTGCGTCCCGTCTGGCTGCGTATCGGACACATCGCCTGAAACCAAGGACGAATTCCCGGATCCGCCGGCTGCGCTGTCAGCCGGCTGCTTGCCGCAGCCTCCAAAAGCCAGAAGACCTAAAATCAAACAAATAGAAAGAAACTTTTTCATAGCGTGCGTACCTCGATCTGCATTCATTGTAAACTTAAATAAAGTATACCACAAGGAATGTTCTGCCGCAATAGCTGTTGATTTAAAATAGTGACTTTATCTTCATTAGGGCTTGTTTGAAAAATATGACCGACTGCGCTAAATCAACAAAATAGCGATAGCGGCAATGTAAACGAAGGCGAGAAAAGACGCATCCAATTTGTCATATCTGGTGGCGATCCTACGAAACCATTTAAGCTTTTGGA
>JAAVYX010000035.1 GCA_022791355.1 Clostridiales bacterium
ACGCCGCCGCCAAGATCAAGGTGATCAAGGCTGTCCGCGAGATCACCGGTCTGGGTCTGGCCGAGGCCAAGGCTCTGGTCGACGGCGCTCCCAAGACCCTGAAGGAAGCCGTTTCCAAGGACGACGCCGAGGAAATGAAGAAGAAGCTGGAAGAGGTCGGCGCCAAGGTCGAGCTGAAGTAACCAAAGCTTTTCTTTACAAAGGAAGGCCGTCGGATGTATTGCATCCGGCGGCTTTTTGTCTTATTAGGGGAGGTTTCTCCGAAAATATTCGGCCCAAGAGGGGGCCGCGCCTCAAAGCCTTGGAACAGAGCCGTATGCCTGCGGTTCCCGACCGGTATTTCTGCGTCCGGAGATACATCCGGCCTTTTCTATTGTGGGGGCGGGTTCCCGTATGTATAAACCTACAGTAAAGGGTTTGCATTTCGGCCGGCGGATACAATAGGAGTAAAGCTTTGGATGGGAGAATGTTATGCGATATGAAGAGGTGATCCCGGCGGTGTTTCTGGAACGGCCCAACCGTTTTATTGCCCGGGTGCGGACCGATAGGGGAACTATGACCGTTCATGTGAAAAACACCGGCCGGTGCCGTGAGCTGCTGCTGCCCGGCGCGAAAGTTTACGTCGCGCTGAGCGGCAATCCCGCCCGCAAAACCCCCGGCGATCTGATTGCCGTGCGCAAGGGGGACCGGCTGATCAATATGGACAGCCAGGCTCCCAACCGAGCGGCGGGAGAGGCGCTGGCCGCCGGTCTCTGTCTGCCAGGGATGGAGGCGGCGGCCTGCTCCATTCGTCCCGAAACCGCCTGGGGCGGCTCCCGGCTGGATTTTTACCTGCAATGGCCGGGCGGGCAGGGCGCGGGGCTTGCCCCTCCCCATGGCGTTTGCCTGCCAGAGGGCTGCGGGCAGGGCTTCCTGGAGGTCAAGGGGGTGACCCTGGAGCAGGACGGCGGCGTCTTTTTCCCAGACGCGCCTACCGAACGGGGGGTAAAGCACCTGCGAGAGCTGATCGAACTTAGCCGTATGGGGTATCCCGCGTGGGTTCTCTTTGTCATCCAGATGGCCGAAGTGGACTTCTTCGCCCCCAACGATGCGACTCATCTCGCCTTTGGGCAGGCGCTGCGTCAGGCCGCGGCGGCGGGCGTAGGGGTGTTGGCCTATGACTGTTTGGTGGAATCCGACACTTTGACTTTAGGAAAGCCCGTGAAAGTTCGTTTGTAATGGGGCTTGCTCGTTATGGGGAATGGGGATATACTTGAGATAGGCCTTTTCGATTGGCTGAGCGGCAGGATTCGCAGCGGGATTTCTTTTGTATAGCTGGGATCCAGAAAAAAATAAAAATGCATATTACGGCGGTTCCAACCGCTTTTAGGAGGTATCTTGCCATGCGGGATTACAAATTGGAATTGGAAAAACGGGTCGACTGGATTCGGGAGCTGCTGCGGGAAAGCGGGGCCAAGGGCGTGGTCTACGGCAACAGCGGCGGGAAGGACAGCGCGCTGGCCGGCATTCTCTGCCGGAAGGCCTGCGACAATGTGCTGGGGGTCGTCATGCCCTGCGGGTCCAAGCAAAACTACGGCGCCGACCGTCAGGACGCGCTGGAGGTGGCTAACGCTTTCGATATTCCGGTAACCGAGGTGGATCTGACCGCCGTGCGGGAAGCGCTGCTGGCCTCTCTTGTCAAGGCGGAGGGGGAACAGGCGGTCAGCGACCCGGCCAAGGCCAACATCAATCCCCGCCTGCGGATGACCGCTCTATACGCCTTGGCCCAGACCCGGGGCTGTTTGGTCTGCGGCACCGGCAACAAGGACGAGGTATACATGGGGTATTTTACCAAGTGGGGCGACGGGGCCTATGACTTCAATCCCATCGGCGATTTGACCGTCACCGAAATCTATGAGTTTCTGCGCTTTTTGGGTGCGCCGGCCAGCGTCATCGAAAAAGCCCCCTCGGCCGGTCTCTTCGACGGGCAGACCGACGAGGCCGAGATGGGCGTGACCTACGCGGCCATTGAGCGGTATATGCAGACGGGGAAGGGCGATCCGGCCGACCTTTCTAAAATACAGCGGGCCCATAACGCCACCGCTCATAAGCGCGCTCCTCAGAAGGTTTACGGCCAGGAACGATAGCGTGCGCTTCCAAACGCGCATGTAGGTTTTCCCTTTGGCGCTAACAGATGTCTCTACATAAAACCGCTCGTCGGGATATCTAAGCGGACATACAGGGAGACGATTTATTAAGAGGGAATTTCACCGAGTGAAATTCCCTCTTAAACTGAAATGATTTAAGTTTATTCGTTCTTCATTTTAAAAAAGCAGCAGGATAAAAAGAAATGGTTAGAATTCCCATAGGATTCGGTCCCAACAAACCGTTCTCCATATCATGGGTCATATAAACCGGAAGTTCGCCTATAACATTTACAACTCCATGCATGATTGCCGCATACATACAGTTTCCCGTCTGTATTGTGATATAGGAAAACAGGATTCCGGTAGACACGCATACAATCAACATCAACGCCATATTTGTATACGGCGCTCCCGGGTTGTTTAAACTATAATTAAATCCAAAATAGACTAAAGGAAGATGCGCCAGCTCCCATTCGAATCCGTTGATGCATACCGCTTTGCGCTTGCCGTATTTTTCTATCTGAAATCCCAGAAGATACCCTCTCCGCCCAACTTCCTCTCCTAATGCAAGCGACTGTATCGGTATCATGCTTGCAGCTATAACGATACATACCAATGCAATAAGCGGCGGAGATTTTATATCAACCTCTGCTTTCGTTCACAAAAGCATTCCATACTTGAACACGCCGCCGTATGCATTTGGGAAAATGAAAAAATATAAAACTGTTCCCAATACAATCGAGGCCCCCGGTACAAACGCTGAAACAGCCAAGACTTTGCATCTTTCCCGACCTTTAGCGAAAGATGAAACTTTCCCCGCCTACCTGTAATGCGATGCGTAATCATCGCCGTTAATACCGGCAAAAAGGTAAACGCAATACGTAAAAAATGATAAGCCCTTCCCGTTAAGAGGGAAATCCGCTCGAAAGGGTTTTAGAGGAAATCCAAGGATTTCCCTTTGGCGCGCCCCATTCTTTTGCTGCGTTACAAAAGAATGGGGCGCGCCTCGCGAACAGGTTTTGGAGAAAGAACAAAATATACCTGGCGCGAAACCTCCTACTAACCCCAAAAAAGCTAAAAACATCTGCTCAGTCATAAACAAAAACTATATCTAAATATACCATATCCACCTTACCTTGGCAATTTTCGCAAAAAGGAAGCGCCCCCGCCTGCATTATACGACAGGCGGGGGCGCAAAGGAAAAAATGTCTCTATAGAGCTTTTGGGTCCGGTTAGGCCTTACGGGCGAGAATCTTACAGATTTCCATCACGTCGCCGATGCTGAATTTATCGTCGCCGTCCAGATTGCCCCGCCGCATTTCCTCTTCGGTGGGGGCCCTTCCGGCCGACTGGCGGGCCAGCACCTTACAGGCCTCCATCACATCCTGGATGGTAACTTCTCCATTCCCGTCCATGTCGCCGGGAACCACGTCCGGCTTGGGCGGCGCGGTACCGCCCTCGGTATAGGCGTTGTCGAAATCATACCAGGCGACAACCTCAGAGGCGTCAGGCGAAATATGACGGCCTTCGCCGGTCAGATCGTAGGTATACTGATTGCGAATCTCGGTCTGATTCAGGGCCTTGGCATAGATACGGGCCGCGCCCATGGAGCCGTGGAGGGTCTTGGAGCCTCCCGGCATATGGCCGATACCCATAGCCTCGCCGCGAGGGGCGATATCCAGGCTCAGCGCTTTGCTGCCCAGCAGCTCGCCGTCCATATACAGCTTCATTTCAGCGCCGTCGTAGGTGGCCGCCAGATGGTGCCAGGTCCCCGGCTTGAAGGAGGCGGGGATATCGGGAGTGAGGGTGTTCCAGCCGCCGTTGTGAACGGCGAACTCGAACTTGCCGCCTTCGATTTTCAGGCTGGTCTGGAAATCCCCCTTGGCAAAGAAGGTATTGCCGCTGTCCAGGTCGGCGGGGTTCACCCAGGTTTCCAGGGTGTAATTCTTGCTGGAGAAGAGACTGTTGAACCGGTCGACGGTGGGCGCGTCAAAGTAGCCCTTCATGGCGTAGCCGGTGGGAGAGGACGGGTCGCGCAGGATACTGGCCGTCTCGGTGATCTCGGCAATCGCCTCATTCTGGCTCTTATCCTTGATATAGGCCTTTGCGCCGTATGCCGATTCCAGAGCCTTCTCGGCCGCCTCCAGGCCGGCCAGATTGGAAACCATGGCCTTCTGCGCGTCGGTCAGCCGGTTGTAGGCCGCCCGGGCGGCCTTAATCGCCGCCGTCTGCCGGTCGGTTACGGCGATGGATATGCCGCCGATCATGGCCTCCACCTGGGCGGCCTGCTGCGCATCGTGGGCGGCCTGGTCGAAGGAGTCGGCCTGCCGCCAGACCTTGCTCAATTCCATGGGACTATCAGTCGCCTTCTGATAGGGCAGGATGGTGTAGGTATAGGCAAGGTCGCTGCCGTCGTTCATCATGCGGTACTGGGACAGGGGCGAACCGCCGCAGCTTTCGTTGCCCAGGCCCCGGGAACGGTAATCCACCCGCATAACGGTATGGTCGGTCTGGGGCAGCTGATAAGGATACTTTTTGTTCGAAAGCTCCTTGGTGCTCAAATGCAGGGCGCTGGCTTCGATAAGTTCCTCCCCCACAACCATCAAACCTATCGCCTGAGCAGGATCCTCCAAGGCCATAAACCGCACGTCGGTGCGGCGGCCGGTATCCTGGGGCAGGACGAAGGGGAAGAAGGAATCGGTGACCGTGCCGGTATATAGGCCCACCTCGGCCCCCGATTTACGGTCGCTGTAGCTGTCCTGGTAGCCCTCGCCGTCGTTAAAGCCGTTGCCGTACCAGGTGATGTTTTCAAAGCCGCCGGGCAGGTAGAGCTCGGTCCCGTAGTTTAACAGCTCGCCCATACCGGCGTTGGGATGCAGGGTGGCCTTGACCTGGATTTCTCCCGAGCCGTAGACGGTATAGAGGATATCCTGGGTGGAGTTCTTGGCCCCGGGCAGGGACAGGGTCAAGGCGATTTCCACCGTCTTGCCGTCCGCGCCGGCCGTGGCCCGCAGGCTCCGCACCTGCATACCGTTGCCGGCGTTTTCCCAGGTTCCGTCCATCTGACGGTCGTTGTCCACCTTGGCCCGCCAGTAGTTGGGAGACAGGCCGGTGAGCAGGGTCACGCCGTCGTAGACGTAACGGGTAATCAGGCCGGTGGACTTATCGATGGTCAGGGCGTATTTCTCCCCTGTAATCGTGATGGCGTCGGCGGTCTCGCTCTTTTCAGCGCTGCCGATTTTGGACAGGTCCAGGTCGGGGACATGCTCTACCGTGGCCGGGACGGACAGCTGCTGGTTGGCGATTTCGTAGCCGGCCGAAGCGTACAGGGTATCCTTCTTCAGCCGCACCGAAAGGTTAAGGAAATACTCCCCGTCGGCCTTCTTCTCCTCCGGCATCTGGAAGGGTACGGTTACGGTTTTGGTCTGATGGGGGGC
>JAAVYX010000036.1 GCA_022791355.1 Clostridiales bacterium
CTTTGCGGACATTATACCATAGGCGCAAGCCTATGGTATATTTGGCGTCCGCTGGGCCATCCGTTGGGTATAACGTCCGCTTTGCGGACATTATACCACATTCTATTTTCCCCTCCAAGTCCCGTTCCGACGAACAAAGGGCCTATCTTCCCATATCGAGAAGATAGGCCCTTTGTTTTTTTACATACTCCCTTTAAGCCTTGCGGGCCAGGATTTTACAGATTTCCATCACGTCGCTGATGGTGAAGCGCTTGTCGCCGTCCAGGTCGCCGCGCAGCATTTCCTCCTCGGTGGGAGCCTTGCCGGCCGACTGTCGGGCCAGCACCTTGCAGGCCTCCATCACATCCTGTATCGTCACCTCGCCGCTGCCGTCCATATCGCCGGGGACGGCCGCCGGACCGCCCGCCGTAAACCGGACGGTATAAACCACCTGCTGTCCCTCCAGGGTGGTGACCGTCACGGTCGCCGTGCCGGGCACGGCCGCCTGGACGATCTCACAGGTATTGGCCAGATACGCGGGCGTGGCCGTGAGCTGGGGGCGGCTTCCGGCCGGCCGCTCCAGCGCGTATTCAAAGACAGCGGGAGAGAAGCCGGGCAGGGTCGCGCCGTCCACCCGCAGGTCGGACAGGGTCCCGTCCATATAGACCCCCAAATCCCAGACCGAAGGGCCGCCGGTGACGTCGGGCAGGCAGTCGAGAATGTTGAGACGAACCTTCTCGCCGGTGACCGCCGGGAAGGCTACTACCTTATTTTCCCCCGCTCCCTTACCGGTAAAAGCGGTTTTCCACTGTCCCTGGTCCCAGTATTCGATTTTGTAATTCTGTATCCGGGCTCCCCAGCTTACGCATTCGTCGATTTTCACCTTGTTGAAGGTAGTCGGCCGGTCAAAATCCACCTGTAACCAGGCCGAACGGGTCTGGTCGCCGGTGGCCCAGCGGGATTCCTTGGTCTTGGGGGTGCCGTCCTCGTTGCGGTCGTCGTTGTCCTTGTAGGAGCGGACGCCGTCCGCCGCCTTATCGGGGCCGTAGGCCGGATTGTCGAAATAGACGTCGCTGGCCGACGCTGCCATGCCCAAGGCCAGGTTTTCCTGCACATAGGCCTTATCCGACTGGACGGGAACCCCCTCCACCTCCAATACCACCACGGTATCGTAAGGGTCGGCGGGCTGTTCGGGCAGCTCGATGACGACGACCTGCTCGTTGGCGTTATACGAAAGGGCGGCTCCCGTATGCATCAGGGAGGCTCCCAGCACCTTGTTTTGCAGGGCGGGCAGGACGATGTGTCCCCCTTCCGGCCAGTTCTGCACATGCAGATAGAGCTTGCCCTCCCGCTTGGTGGCCGCGCCGAAGGACAGGGCCTCCTGATAGGGGCTGGCCGTCGTACCGTAGAGGCTCTCGCCATGGGCCTTGAGCCAGACTCCGGCCTCCTCCATAATGGCCGCGCAGTCGGCGGGGACCCGGCCTGTGGGGTCCGGGCCTACGTTGAGCAGCATATTGCCTCCCCGGGAGGCGGTGGACACAAAGGAGTCGATAATCCATTCGGCCGATTTCCAGTTGGTATCGTGGGAGACATAGCCCCAGGAATCGTTCATGGTGATGCAGCTTTCCCAGTCGTAATCCAGGCCGCCGGCCGGGATCTCCTGCTCGGGGGTGCCAAAGTCCCCCTCGTCGGCCCCCCGCTTGCCCACCCGGTTGTTGACGATCAGGTCGGGGTTCAGGGTCCGCAGATATTTATACAGGGCCTGCCCGTCCTCCTTGGTCCACCAGTCGTGCCACTCCCCGTCGAACCAGAGCTGGTCCACGCCGTAGACCTGGACAAGCTCCCGCAGCTGGGCCTTCATATCCGAGACATACCGGGCCTTATCCAGCATATCGTTTCCCCAATTCCCCTGACCGGGATGCTTCCAGTCCATGATGGAATAGTAGACCCCGAAGCCGATGCCGGCCTCCTTGGCCGCCTGGGACAGAGCCATCACCGGGTCTTCTCCCCCGTAAACTCCATAATCCAGCAGGTTATAGGGGCTAAAGCCCTTGACGCCGGTATGGAACATGCTGAAGCCTTCATGGTGCTTGGAGGTGAAAACAATGTATTTCTGCCCCGCCGCAACCGCTAAATCTACAATAGCCTTAGCGTCGAACCGGTCGGGGTTGAAGGTCTTGACCGCCTTCTCCTCATAGTCGGTGCGGGAAATGCGCTGATTCCACATCACCCATTCCCCGTAGCCGGTAAAGTCCCCGGCAAAGGGGAAGTTGGCGTAGGCGCCGAAGTGGATGAACTGGCCGAACCGGGCCTCCCGCCACCACTGCATACGGGCCTCCCGCTGGGCCGGCGTATCGGAACCGTTGTAGGAGGAGAGCACCACCGTATCCAGAATGCAATCGGCGGCCTGAGGGGCGACCAGGTAGAGATCGTGGGTTCCCTCCACCCCCTCCGCCGCCGCGTACTGCTCGACGAAAATATCCGCGCCGCCGGTGGGCTGTATGGTCAAAAGGCCGATTCGTTTTCCGTCGGGCCCGTCGATACGCAGCTCCAGCTCGACGCTGTCCTCGCCTCCGTTGGAGGCGAATGCCATAAAGGTAGACGCTTTGCCGTCAAAGGCCATGCCGGCGTATTGGAGCCAGCCCCCCTTTTGGAAGCCGCCCGCTCCCGCTCCGTCGGGGGCCAGCCGGCTCTGGGACACGCCGCTCTGGGCGCTGTACGCCTCTGCGTTAATGATCTCGTTCATACTTCTTCCCTCATCCTTTACAAACGAAATGGTATAATCGTTTCTCAGCTTGCCGGCCTCGGCCGACACGACGGCCCTGCCCGGCAGCCCCTCGGCCTGCCGGACCCCGTTCCCCTCGCTGGTCACCTGGGGCGGACGGTCCCCCTGCACCAACACGGTGTAGGACGGCCGGTCGGGGTCAAAGCCCTCCAGGGCCTTGCCGTCCACCAGAATCAACCGGGGAACCGGGTCCTGCCCGGCCCGGTTGAAAAGCTGGATCTCCCGCAGGGCCGGCCCGTCGGAAGCCCTTTCGATGGAGAGCCGGAACCGCTGGGCCGTTACGGCGGCAAACTCGGTGGTAAACCGCCGGGCGGTCAGGTTTTTGTCCGCGTCCACCGGCTCCAGGTCCTCGCCCTGCATGGAGCCGTCCGCCGCCTTGACCCAGTCCTCCCCGTCCCAATACTCCAGACAATAGCCCTGTATGCGCTTGCCGTGGGTGGTATCCTCGTAGACCCGCAGCTCGTCCGCGGCCGTCACCCGGGGCAGCTCCAGAATCACCCATTGACCGTCCGCGGCGGCCGAGGCCCAGCGGGAAAAGTGACCCAGGCCCCCGTCGGTCAGCTTTTCCCCGTTATAGGCGTCCTCGTTATTGTAGACCGAGCTGACAAAGACGCGGGCTCCCAGGGCCAGGTTTCCCGCATCGGCGGCCGCCGTGGAAAGAGCCGGCGAGACCGGCGGGACTGCGTCCGCCTCCTTCGCCGCGGCCCTCCCCGGCGCGCCTACGCCCCACGCGAGCCCCAGGCTCAGGACCATACAGACCGGTTTTTTCCAAAATGTTTTATTCATTTGTCTGCTTACCACCCTTCCTGCCGTTGCATTTTTCTGTTACTATTGTTATAATACTGATGATTGTTGTTGTCAATGTTATGATTGTGTATTGAGGACAAATCATACTTTTCACCCTTATCAATCATTTACAATCAACAGAGAAAGGCAGGTAAGTCCTCATGCTCTCTTTTCAGCGGCATCAGGAAATTTTGGACCAGCTCAAGGAAAAACGTTCGGCAACGGTGGACGAGCTCTGTCAAAGACTGTACGCCAGTCCGGCCACCATCCGGCGGGACCTGCACCAGTTAGAGAAGCAGGGACTGGTCAAGCGGACCTACGGCGGGGTCACCCTGCCCGACGAACGCTCCTTCGAATACCCCATGCAGGTTCGGGAAAGCCGGAATCTGGACGCCAAGGAAAAAATCGCTCGGGCGGCCCTCCCCCTCATCCGGGACGGGCAGACCATTTTTATGGATTCCAGCAGCACGGTGCTGCGTCTGGCCATGAAGCTGCGGGACTTTTCCAGCCTGCATATCATCACCAACGGCATTGATATCTGTCAGGCCCTGGCGGGCGCCTCCCAAAAAAACGCCCCCGCCGTCTACTGCTGCTGCGGCCGTCTGCGGGAAAACGCCCGGACCCTGGTAGGAGGCGCGGCCTGCGGGTATATCGCCTCCTTCAACGCCGACCTGGCCGTCCTGTCCTGCCGGGGACTGGACCGGCAGGCCGGGGTCACCGAGGCCAACGAGGAGGAGCGGCAGGTCAAAAGGGCCTTTTTTGCCAACGCCGATAAACGGATTCTCCTCTGCGACCAGAGCAAGTTCGGAAAAAGCTACTTCTGCCGGGTGGCCGGCCTTTCCGACTTCGACCTGATCGTCACCGACCAGCCCGCCGACCTGTTCGACGGACTGGACGTAGAGGTGATCTGGTAAAGGCAAAGCCCCTCTGACTCGATTGGGTCAGAGGGGCTTTGGGTTTATTTTAAAATAAATTTTAGTTGGATATTTTTCTTTTTGGAGTTAGTGGGAGGTTTTGCGCCATCCGGCCAAACTTTGAAGAATTGAGAACAGCAAACCCGCGGGAACCCCCGGTCCCCGCCGCGCCTTGTTTGCGAAAGCTTTTTGCAATTACCTCGCCGCCAGATAGTCACGGATATGATAACTGAGCTGATTGGCTGCTAACTGAGCGGCGGTAACCTCTTCTCGGTCTTGGCCATAGGCGTATTTCTTGCTGAGATCCGCGCCGTTTTCTACCAGCAGCTTCACAATATCATAGTTCCCATTGAGCACAGCTTCATGAAGCAGCGGTTCGTTTTTGTATTGTGAAGTAATATTCGGATCGGCGCCATATTCTAAAAGCAATCGAACGATATCTGTGTATTCCCGGTCTATCGCCCGTTGCAGACAGGTAATGTCACCGCTTGTATAGTTGGCCGAAGCGCCGTGCTCCAACAGTAACGCCACGATTTCGGTATCAATATCCCACACCTTTAAACAGTTTCCCAGCGCCGACGATAATTCCAGCTGCGCATCAGGCATCCCCCATTTAGCCGCACAATCTAGTAGCCAGCGCAGAGCCGCTGCGTCGTTCGCTGTTGCGGCGCACAAAATGAGCAAGGATATTTCGCGGACGGTTGGATCATTCGCTTCAATCAGCTCCTGCGCTAACTCCAGATGCCCCCAGGAAATCAAATCATCAGCCAGAGAACTTGCCTTGCTGTATATATGGTCGCCCTCCGCTCTGTCCGAAGGGACATTTTCGTATACCCAGCGTATCGTCTTTTCATCCGGTTTCACAGCGGCTTCATGCAGTAATAGAGAATGATCATTCTTGTGAATTTTCCCTTGCGCCTGCATCCATTTTAAACATGCAATATTGCCGTGGCGGGCAACGGAAATGATGGGAACATCAAAGTCTCCCCTCTCGGCTTCCTCATCATATCCACATTCCTGCACCATATTTGTCAGATATTCTATGCTGTCCATGTCGGCCGACAGATAGGCGCTGTACAGGATACGTCTCAGTTCCTGAGCGCTTGGCTTATCCTTATCCAACAAGGTGTGAACCTCGTCCCAATCCCCGTCTACGGCGCATTCTATGGCTTTCGGAATGCCGGCTGCTTTTCCCCGCTCCCGCAGATTTTGAAGGGCAAAGCGGGCTCCGTCCAAGCTGCAATCATCCAATGCGTTCAAAACAGTTTCCGGTCTGGCCTGCGCCCCGCCGGCGTATAACTGCTCCAAAAGCTTTTGCACATCCGGCTCCCTGTCGCCGCATCGGACGGCCATTTCTACAGCAAGGCTGCCGTCAAGAGCTCTGCTGTTTACATCCGCCCCCTTTTCCAACAGATAGAGCGCGATCTCTACATCCAGATCATCCAGATATTCTATCAGAAGGTTTCCCTTCCTGCAAGATGTGTTCACACCGGCACCCTGATCCACCAGATAACGAACCAGCTGATGATTGCCGTACTGGCAGGCAAGAGCGGCGTATTCGCCTAATTCCTTGCTGGTGAAATCCCTGCCGCTGTCCGCCATGCCCTCCAAAAAGGCTTCTCTTGCGCCATAGCGGCAGGCTGTGCGCATCTTTTCCAGATTTTCATCTGTAAATTCCGCAACAAAGTTGGAAACGGCTGAACAGCTGCTCAAAAGGATAGAACTGGCCGTTACGGCGGCGATCATACCGGTTCGCAGGGATTTCATGAAACCATCCTTTCTCCATTACGCCAATACGCCCCATAATAATGAATCCGGTTGTTCCTGCAAAATACTCCGTCTGTATAGATTTTCGCTCAGCCCATCTATACGAATGGCCTTTGGCCATTCTGGCGCCCCCGGCGCTAAAGCGCCTCTGGTTGTTTCCCGCAAGGGACGCCTTGCACTGCAAGGCGCTAGAGCCCCTCACAAAAATTTTACTTTGCAAGACAAAGTATACGATTCCAAATGAAAAACAGCAGCACGGCTACAATTTTTTACGCTTCTGTCCGCTCCGGCGGACAGGCGCTTGTCCTTCGGACAAAGGGCCCTGGGCTGGGGCGGCTCGTACGGCCGTTTTTCGCGGATTGCCAAGGGCCAGCGATGAAAAATCATGTGAAAAAGTTTTCCCCCCGCCTATTGCATCGAGCAAATATAATAGGCCTCCCCCTGCCCGCGCAGGGTATAGGTCACGGTTTTCACAGCCGGCCGGGTCTCGTTCTCCCCTGCGTAATCGTCCAGCGACAGATAGGCCACCCGGGCCGTAAAAAGCTCCTTCTTGCGGGAAAGGGACTCCAGCCGGGGCTCGTACAGGCCAATCTGCCCGGTCACTGGGATACGGAAAACATCCTCTACCAGGTCGTATTCGAAAACGACTCCTTGCTGCATCACCGTAAAGCAGTTGGGGGCGCAGTCCGGTCCAAAGAGGGCGGCGGCCGCCGAACGCACCGCGTCGCCGGTTACCAGCAGCTTGCCCGCGCCGTCTCCCGCCGGCTCCTCCCCGGCGGACAGGGCCTGCCAGACGGCGGCCGACAGAAGAAAAGCCTCGTCGGCCTGGGAAATATCCCCAAAGGGCGCCGGGTCAAAGAGGACCGCCGGGGTCAGGGCCGCAAGACAGCCCGCCCGGTCAGCGTCGGTGACCTTTCCGTTAAAGGCGCCCAACAGCGCAAGGGTCAGCAGCACCGCGCCGCCCAGCAGGGCCAGAAGGACGGCCGCCCCCACGGGAGCCGCCCAGCGGGGCGGGGTCCCGCCGGCCGGCTCGACAACCGTTTCCCCTTCGGCCCTTGTCATTTCCTCCTGCATAGCCTACTCCCGGATCTGCCCGTCGCCCCGGACCACATACTTCATACTGGTCAGCTGTTCCACACCCATAGGGCCCCGGGCGTGGAGTTTTTGGGTGGAAATGCCGATTTCGGCCCCGTAGCCGAACATGCCCCCGTCGGTAAACCGGGTAGAGGCGTTGACGTAGACCGCCGCCGCGTCCACCTCCCGCTCAAACCGGCGGGCGTTTGGATAGCTTCCCGTCACGATGCACTCGCTGTGTCCCGAGGAGTACCGGGCGATGTGCTCCAAGGCTTGATCCAGGCCGTCCACCACCCGGACGGCCAGAATATAATCCAGAAACTCGGCGGCGTAATCGGCCTCAGATGCCGGCTTTACGCTCTCCCCCAGAATTTCTTTCGTGCGCGGACAGCCCCGCAACTCCACCTGTTTTTCTGCCAGCCGGGCCCCTACGGCCGGCAGGAAGGCCGCCGCCGCGTCTTTATGTACCAGCAGGGTCTCCATGGCGTTGCAGACCGATGGCCGGGAGGTTTTGGCGTTATATACAATATCCGCCGCCATATCCAGATCGGCCGTTTCGTCCACATAGACGTGGCAGTTGCCGGTGCCGGTCTCGATGACCGGTACCGTGGCCTGCTCCACCACCGCCTTAATAAGCCCCGCCCCGCCCCGGGGAATAAGCACGTCCAAATAACCGTTCAGCCGCATGAGGGCGTTGGCCGATTCCCGGGAGGTATCCTCCACAAGCTGGATACAGTCGGCCGGCAGTCCGGCCTCCTCCACCGCCGCCCGCATACAGCCGGCGATGGCCTGGTTGGAACGAATGGCCTCCTTGCCCCCCCGCAGGATAACGGCGTTGCCCGCCTTTAAACAGAGGGCCGCCGCGTCGGCCGTCACGTTGGGCCGTGCCTCGTAGATGATGCCGATAACCCCTAAAGGCACCCGCACCCGGTAAATCTGTAATCCGTTGGGACGGGTGGAGCCCTGATCGATGCGTCCCACCGGATCGGCCAACAGGCTAACCTCCTCCACCCCACGGGCCATGCCCTCGATACGGCTTTGGCTCAAGGCCAGACGGTCCAAAAGTCCTTCCGTAAGCCCCGCCGCCCGGCCGGCGGCCAGGTCCTCGGCGTTGGCCGCCAGAATAGCGGGGACCGACGCCCGCAGAGCCGCGGCGACAGCCGTAAGCGCCCGGTCCTTTGCGGCGCTTTGGGCGGCGGCCAGTATACGGGCGGCCGCCTTGGCCTTTTCTCCCATTCGCTGTAAACTTTCCATGGGAAATTCCTCCCTTTTTATGTAAAAGTTTGCACCTATAGTGAACTTGAAACGCCTAACAAACATTCGCGGAACCAGGAACCCGAGCGGCCGGGGGCTGGACGGCCGTCGACCCGGACGGACGCGCGCCGGACGCTTATAGGGCGGCTCGCCGGTTCCCATTCCAACGGACGGCCGGCTTTCACCCGCCGTATCCGTAAACGCTGTGCTCGTTCTGCCTGTTCTACGCCGGTTCCTTGCTGGTTCCACACTGGTCCCCCTTGGGGCTGCCTGTGCGGACCGCCCCAAAGCGGCTGCGCGTATTCGCCCTTGCAGACAGAAGATACGAACCATTTTGTGGTAGGTTTTAGACGCGGCTCTATTCGTCATAGGAAGGGCCGTGAAACAGGGAGATTCCCGGCCAATACCGCAGAACCGCCTTGCCCAGGATATCCTTTTTGGGCACGTATGGATGCTCCCAGAAACGGGAATCCAGAGAATCGTTTCGATTGTCCCCCATCATGAAATAGGAATCCGCCGGCACCTGGAAGGGGCCGAAATCCTCCTGGATGGCCTCCCGCGCGTAAGGCTCCTCCAGCGGCTGCCCGTCGATATACACCCGGCCGTCCCGACCCTCCACCGTCTCCCCGGGCAGGCCGATAACCCGTTTGAGCAGATGCTCGTCGGGAAAATCCACCGCGTCGAAAATTACGATGTCCCCCCGTTTGGGGTCCCCAAACCAGTAGGCGAAGCGCAGACCGATGAGCCGGTCCTTTTTCTGGATGGTGTCCATCATGGACCCGGTGGGCACCGTGGCGTTGACGATGACAAACTGGGTCAGCAAAAAGGCGATAAGCAACGCTGCCAAAATGGTGCGGCACCAGGAAAAAATCTCCCGGCCGATGGTTTTGCCCCGGGCGGTTTCTTCCTTTTCCACCGTATTGGGTTCCCGCTCCATAAACAGGCCTCCTTTATGTAAATAAGCAGTCAATTTATATGCATTTGGTTTTCTTTTTTAGCTGAGTGGGAGGTTTCGCATCAGATTTTCTTTTTATAGTAAGATAGAGGTTTCGCGCCAGATTTCCTTTTCTCGATACTCCAAAAGCTGGTCTAATAGCGCGACCCATTCTTTTGTTGAACGACAACAGAACGGGGAGAAAAGCGTTCACGGGGGCGGCTGCCCCCGTGACCCCCGCCGGCAACGCAGCCTGCGAGGAATGCAGTAAGTAGTGCCTTTCAGGAACCTGGGAAGCCCGAAAGTCGTACCAACTTTCGGGCAGGAAGTATGGAGGCTCTCAGCAACCCGGCAGGATATAACAGTTACCTGGTCTAAGAGCTCGCCTACGGCCACCTACGGGACTACGTCGCTGACGCCACCTACGGGACTGCGTCCCTCCGATTGTCTCCGGTTGACTTCCGCCGACACTGTTCTGCGCTTCGGCTTTTTACGTTTCACTTATCCGCCGGTAGTTGTGAGATAACCGTTAGCTTTTTTAGGGAAGTAAGCGGAAGGGAGAGAGGTAAAGGCAAGCAGAAGCTTGCCAACAATGTTTTAACGGGCTGCGTTCATAGCTACGAGAGCAAATGACAGAAGAGACCGACTAGGAATGGGGAGAACCTGTCTTGTAATAACTAACGGGAAGCGATAAGTCAGCAGCCTTGACTTGAGGGGAAGCGGGTAGAGTTAAGGACAGGGTTGCAGGGAGGAACCCCGTAGGGCGGGAGTCCAGCGGGCGGAGCCCTCTGTGTCGGCCAGGAAGGGTGTCTCGCGGAAAAACTTCGTTTTTCCTCTAAACCCTTTCGACCGGGTCCAGAGGAAAACCGTAGGTTTCCCTCTGGACTCCCGCCCTACGAGGTTCCTCCCTGCAACCCTGTCCTTAACTCTACCCGCTTCCCCTCAAGTAATGGCTGCTAACTTATCGCTTCCC
>JAAVYX010000037.1 GCA_022791355.1 Clostridiales bacterium
CCCCGCAAGGCTGCCCAGACGACCGGCCAGGGCGCTGATTACGTCCCCCGGCGCATCCATGACCACACTGATGATGCTGAGCTCCTTTTGCCGGTAGGGCACCCCCATACGGCCGACGATATAGTCCGCGCAGCCGTGGAGCAGGGCGTTGATGCGTTCGGTGGCTTCCTTGTTTTCCACAATGATGCCGACAAGGGCGATGCGGGTGTTTTCCGGCTGGGGCATAACCTTTTACTCCTTTTTCAGGGCGCAAAAAAGCCCTTTCCGCCAAGGCGGAAAGGGCGCGTAAACAGCCAAATGAACCAAACGCCGCAGGGACGTTCGGCTGCTGTACGGCCTTCCCACGCGGGCGGCGGCCCTTGTGCGCTCAGGCTCAAACAGTTTAAGAATTTCTATCCGCCTCCGCAGATGGGTTCTTTGGATTGGGACATTAAAATTGTATTTATCATAGCAGATATACCGGCGAATTGCAAGCGGAAAAGACTAGGGCGTGTCTTCAAACGGCGAAACGCCGAAAAAAGGTCTTTTTGTCCATGAACCGACGCTTGCAGCGTCCGAAATTCTGGAAAGGCGAGAGCCTTTTCATCCTTGCAATCACCTGTTTCTGAACAAAAATCCGGCATTTCTTCGGTTCTAAGACACGCCCTAGCGTATACCGATAAAATGGCGTCGCCAAATGCCGCTTTACCAAATCCTGCGTCCCGAGCAGCGGCCGTTTCGGGCCATCGCCCGAAAACCGCTTACAGCTTTTCGATGAATGCTTCGATGAAATGATTGATTACGTCCGGCTGGTCGGTATTGGAATTGTGCCCGGCTCCTTTGATCCACTTGATCGGTATGCCGCTTTTTCTATGCCACGCCTTATTATATCTGATACAAGAGCCGGCGCGGTCTTTCTCACCGCAAATCAGCAAGGCCGGACAGGTTATTTTATAGGGAAGGGCAGCCTCCATTGCTTCTGCCAGCATCCGAAATCCATGTCCGGATATTTTTGCGTATCTTTCCTGATCGCCGTCATAGACCGTCATCATCTTGTACATTAAATTCCTTCCATATTCGGAGGCGGCAACGCCCTTTGTTCCGGATTTGAGAAGCGATTTCCAAGGATAGCGGCGATATACCGGCTCCATCCTTTTCAAAAGCCAGATTTCGAGGGCGGTCACATATTCTCTTTGGAGCGGCGCTGAATCTATGGAAATAAAGCCCTTGCATTTAGTTGGGAATAACTGTAGGTATGCCTGTCCCACATAACCGCCCATGGACTGGCCGATTATAACGGGATTTTGCATATTTTCACGCTGGAAAATCTCATCCAGCCATCCGGCCTTGTCGGTTAAACGAAAGGTAAGGTCAAAGGGCCAGGAGGCGGCGTGCCCCGGCGCGTCCCACACAAAAACAGGATACTTGCCTTCAAAAAATGCAACCTGCTTGTCAAATAATCTATGATCGGCGGTCAGTCCCGGCAGAAAGACAAGGGGCGGCTTTGCTTTGTTTTGGTTATGATTGACCCAGTAATGAATCGCGCCGCATGACGTTTGATAGGTTTTTTCTATCATAAGGGCATATCTCCCCACACAATTTATCACTCTGATAATAGCATAGAAACGGTCCCTCCTCAACCGGCTTTCGTGAAATGGACGGTTTTTACCAGTAATGCGCAATCTGGGAAAAAGGGGGGGAGGCGCAGATTTGGTATCAAGATATACCATATAATAGGGCTTTATCTACTATAAAGCTTTAAATACGCTCTTGGCCCAGGGCTTGTCTGCCGCTGGGAGGAGAAAGTGCTTTCTATCCATAAAGCTTAAATACGCTCTTGACCCAGGGCTTGTCTGCCGCTGGGAGGAGACAAGCGGCTTGTGCCGATAAAACTTTCATTTAACTCTTGACCCGCGTGGGGGATTATGGTATAACTATATTACCTCTACAAGGGTCTTTTTTTTTGCACGTCTATTTTTAGACGCAAAAAGTACAGGCCCGTTCATGCGCCTAGGCCGGCGGAAAACCGGTGTACGGGCGGCCGGCTGCTTTCCAGCCTTTCCGGCGGCCTGACCGGCGGGAAGCCACTTGGTCCCAGGGCAGATTGAGGGAGGCTAAAAAATTCCGTAAAACGGGAGGTGCCGTTATGAGAGTCAAAATTACCCTAGCTTGCACGGAGTGCAAACAGCGCAACTACGATACCATGAAAAACAAGAAGAACGACCCCGACAGGCTGGAAATGAACAAGTATTGCAGATTCTGCAAGAAGCACACGCTCCACAAAGAGACCAAGTAGGAGGCAGTAAAAAATGAAAGCAATGAATATGGCCTGCCGCGTTCTGACAGCGGTCTTCGGCGTGGGCGCTCTGGTGCTGTTCTTTTTGAACTTTGTCCAGATCACCGCCGGCGGAGAGCTTGTCGATCTCACGGGTTCTCAGCTGGCCTTCGGCGGCTCGGTCGCTACGGCGGCCGGAACCGTCAAGCTGGCGAAATCGGCCCATCTGCTCTTCTGCTTCATCCTGACCGCCTTTGCGGCCGTCATGTCTCTGCTGGGCTTCAAGTTCAAGAACAGCAGAATTGCAGCCCCGGTTTTCGGACTGGGCGCCGGCATTTATATGCTGGTCATCAGCCTGTCCAGCGTGGGCCAGTTTGTGGACTACCGGCCGATTGCCGGCGTGTCCCATCTTTCCTATTTCCTGAACATTTACCTCTGTATGGGCGCTCTGCTGCTCTGCGCTGCGGCCGGCTTCGCCGCCCTCCTGATTGCCGATCACATTTCGGTGCTGGAATCCCGCGGCGCCAAGAAGACCATTCCCCAGCGGGTCAAGCAGTTTTTCCGCGAGTATAAGAGCGAGATCAAGAAGATCGTCTGGCCCGGCCCCCGGTCGGTTGTCAAGAACACCCTGATCGTTCTGGTCATGTGCTTGATCGTGGGCGCGTTCATCTGGCTGCTGGATTTGGGTCTGGGCAAGCTGCTGGAGGTTATCCTGAAAATCTAAGGCTGCGACAGCGCTATCCTGATTATTGCCGCGCGTGAAGCCGTGGTGGGAGGTTCGATCATGTCAGACGCTAAATGGTATGTGGTCCATACCTATTCCGGATATGAAAACAAGGTTGCCACCGACTTGGAAAAGATGGTGGAAAACCGGAAACTTCAGGATTTGATCATGGACGTCAAGGTCCCCACCGAAACGGTTGTGGAGATTAAGGATAACAAGAAGCGGGAAGTCGAACGTAAGATTTTTCCCGGCTATGTCCTCATTAAAATGATCGTCACCGACGACAGCTGGTATGTAGTCCGCAATACGCGGGGCGTCACCGGCTTTGTGGGTCCGGCCTCCAAGCCGGTTCCCCTCACCGACGAGGAGGTGGCCGCCCTGGGCGTGGAAAAGCGCACGGTGGAGGTCAACTACGCGGTGGGAGACAACGTCAAGATTGTGGACGGTCCTCTGGAGGGCTTTATGGGCCTGGTGGAGGAACTGGATGTGGACAAGAACCACGTCCGAGTCAGAATTTCCATGTTCGGTCGGGAAACCCCGGTGGAACTGGAGCTGGATCAGGTGGAACTGGTCGGCTAAAAGAAACTCTTTATATCCGTTTTTGTTTGGGCGCGGCGTCTGAACAAAAAACCACGTGTTACCTGTTAATACGCGGCAAGTCCGCTTATTAAGCGGCCGAGGATGAAAGTCATATTCTAAGGCCGTTGGCGCATACGCGCCGCAGTGGGAGGGACGGCGCAGCCGTTCTGCCAGGCGAATGGGAGCATTCGATGTTCATCATTCCCAACACCACGAATTTTGGAGGTGCAAACAATGGCTCAGAAAGTAACGGGCTATATCAAACTGCAAATTCCCGCGGGTAAGGCCACTCCGGCGCCGCCCGTAGGTCCCGCGCTCGGCCAGCACGGCGTCAACATCATGGCGTTTACCAAGGAATTCAACGAGCGCACCAAGAACGACGCGGGGCTCATTATCCCCGTCATCATCACCGTGTACGCCGACCGCTCCTTTACCTTTATCACCAAGACCCCGCCTGCCGCCGTGCTGATTAAAAAGGCCTGCGGTATTGACAAGGCCTCTGGCGTGCCCAATAAGGATAAGGTCGCCAAGATCACCGGTGAGCAGATCAAGAAGATCGCCGAGCAGAAGATGCCCGACCTCAACGCCGCCTCCCTGGAAACCGCTATGAGCATGATAGCGGGCACCGCGCGGAGCATGGGCGTAGAGGTTGTCGATTAATGCTCCCGGGTGGGAGGAACATTCCGATAAAACCACTCGATTTGGAGGTACACGAATATGAAACATGGTAAAAAGTATAACGAAAGCTTGAAGCTGGTGGAAGCCGGCAAGCTGTACGATGTGACCGAGGCCATGGAGCTGGCCGTTAAGACCAAGACCGCCAAGTTCGACGAGACGGTTGAAATCCATGTCCGGCTGGGCGTCGATTCCCGCCACGCCGACCAACAGGTCCGCGGCGCTGTGGTTCTGCCCAACGGCACCGGCAAGAAGGTCCGCACCCTGGTTTTCGCCAAGGGCGACAAGGCCGAGGCCGCCACGGCCGCCGGTTCCGATTTCGTCGGCGCCGAGGATATGGTGGAGAAGATTCAGAAGGAAAACTGGATGGATTTCGACGTGGTCATCGCCAGTCCCGATATGATGGGCCTGGTGGGCCGCTTGGGTAAGGTCCTGGGCCCCCGCGGCCTGATGCCCAACCCCAAGGCCGGCACCGTCACCCCCGACGTGGGCAAGGCCGTTACCGAGGCCAAGGCCGGTAAGATCGAGTACCGTCTGGATAAGACCAATATTATCCACTGCCCTATCGGCAAGGTTTCCTTCGGCCCCGAGAAGCTTCAGCAGAACCTGGAGACCCTCATGGGCGCCATCGTAAAGGCAAAGCCGGCCTCCGCCAAGGGCCAGTATATCAAGTCCTGCGTGGTTTCGGCCACCATGGGCCCCGGCATCAAGCTCAATCCCGGTAAGTTCGGGGCCTAGAGTGTGTCTTGGGACTAAAGAAATGATGGGATTTTGTCTAGAAAAGAGAGATTTAAAGGAAAAAACCGCAAGAAATGCTATACGCGCGGCGTACATTTTGCGAGGCCCTCGATGGGCCGAGCGAAAATCTTGCATTTCGAGGATTTTTGACGTATAAATCTCCTTTTATGGACGAAATTCACATCGTTTCGGCGCCCCAAGAAACACTCTAAGTCCGCCGAGATTTTTCTTGACAGACCGGATAGCTTGTGCTATTATAATTTCGTTGTTCTGATCCAAAGACAGCAGGTATGCGTCCGATAGGCGCGTCTAACTGGTTGCCAGCCTGCCGAGGAGAGGGAAGAAAAGCCTGCGTCCCGTTTTGGGATATTTGTGTTTTTTCATGCCTATCCTCTGTCTTGGGGATAGGCATTTTTATTGCGCGGCTGCTTGCCGCATGCGGGAGGTGAAATAGATTTGCCTAGCGAGAAGATTCTGGAACAAAAGAAGCAAATCGTAGCGGACCTGGCTGAAAAGCTGAAGAATGCCTGCGCCGGCGTGATCGTCGACTATAAGGGCATCAACGTGGCCGACGATACCAAGCTTCGTAAGGAGCTGCGGGAGGCCGGCGTGGATTACGCGGTCGTGAAGAATACCCTGTTGTCCCGCGCCGCCGACGCGGCCGGTAAGGAAGGCCTGAAGACCGTGCTGGAGGGGACCACCGCTCTGGCCCTGTCCAACGACGATTATGTGGCGGCTGCCCGTATTCTCTGCAACTTCGCCAAGGACCACGATAACTTCAAGGTCAAGGTCGGTTTTACCGACGATTCGATTCTGGACGCCGCCAGCGTGGAAGAGCTTTCCAAGCTGCCCTCCAGAGAAGAGCTGGTCGCCAAGGCCCTGGGCGGACTCAATGCCCCCATTACCGGCTTTGTGCATGTGCTCAACGCCAACCTGCGCGGCCTGGTCTGCGCCCTGAACGCCATTGCTGAGAAGCAGGGCGCTTAAAGCAGTCCGATAACGGCTTTGCCGTTTACATGGTTACTACACAAAAATTAAAAATTTATTTGGAGGTATAATACAATGGCTTCTGAGAAAGTTGTTAAGCTGATTGAAGATGTTAAGGCCCTGACCGTTCTGGAGCTCTCCGAGCTGGTAAAGGCTCTGGAGGAGGAGTTCGGCGTATCCGCCGCCGCTCCCGTGGCTGTGGCCGCCGCCGGTGCCGCTCCCGCTGCCGCCGCCGCCGCTGAGAAGACCGAGTTCGACG
>JAAVYX010000038.1 GCA_022791355.1 Clostridiales bacterium
ATGGGGGAGAAAAACGCAAGCGCCTACGGCCGCCTCCAGGGCTGCGCCGCTGACGCCACCTACGGGACTGCGTCCCTCCGATTGCTTCCGATTGCCTCCCGCCGACACTCATCTGCGCTTCGGCTGACTACGTTTCACTTGTCCGCCGATAGTGAGATGTGGACGGTAGTTTTTTTGTAGCAGTCAAGGAAAGCAGCCGCCTAAAAAGGCTCTGTGTCGTCTGGGAAGGGTGTCTCACGGAAAAACTTTGTTTTTCCTCTAAAACCTGTCGAAAAGGTTTTGTGATCCAATCCGCGGGATTTCCGTGGGCGCGTCTTTTGCACCCTTTTCTTCGCATAAAGATAAGTTGGTCGCGCCCCGCGATTCGGTTTTGGCGTAAGAAGATAAATATACCTGGCGCGAAACCTTCTCCCAGCTCATAAAAAAGAACAGATTTGCTGCAAAACCTCTCACTCAGCCAATAAAAAAGGAAAAGTACTCATTCGAAAAAAATCCCGCTCAAATAAAAAAACAGAAAGTCAGGAGGCGATAGCCCTGAACACCTGGATATTCGCCATAACCGGCGCCAGCGGCGGCCCGGTCGCCCGCCGGATGCTGGAATACCTCTGTGCCCGGGAGCTCCGGCTGCACGTGGTGGCCAGCGACAACGGCCGCTTGGTTTTCGGGGAGGAAACCGGCGTAGCGTTGGAGGACTTCCTCGCCGGTTTAGACCGGGGCAACCTCCACTTGCACGACAACCGGGATCTGACGGCCTCCATCGCCAGCGGGTCGGCGGCGGCGGTGGGAATGTTTATTGTCCCCTGCTCCATGTCCACCGCCGGCAAGCTGGCCGCCGGCGCGGGAGACTCCTTGCTCTGCCGGGCCGCCGACGTCTGTATGAAGGAAGGACGGCGGCTGGTCCTCTGTCCCCGTGAAACGCCCTTGAGTGAAATCCACCTGCGCAACCTGCTGACCCTGCGCCGGGCCGGCTGCGTCGTCTGCCCGCCCATGCCCGCCTTTTACAGCCAGTTTTTAACCATAGAGGAAATGGTAGACGGGCTGGCCGGCCGGGTCCTGGCGGCGGGCGGCATTGAAAACGACCTGTATAAACGCTGGGAGGGAATCGCGTGTCCTACATAAAAGCAAACGGCCCCGCCGGCCCGCTCCGGGGCCGGCGCAAGGGGACGGGCCGTCTGACCGCCCTTCTCCTTTGTCTTATCCTGCTGGCGGCGCTGCCGGGCTGCGGGAGCAAAAAGCAGCCCGTCCTCACGGTCGGCGTCCTGCCCGACCTGGATTCCATCCCCCTCATGACGGCCGCCCAGTCGGGTTATCTGCCGGATAATATCCATCTAGAGGTCTACAAAAGCCCGGTGGACCGGGACAGCGCCCTTTACAGCGGCCACCTGGACGGGGCCGTATCCGATCTGGCGGCCGCCTGTCTGGCCGCCGCCAACGGCCAACCCTACAAGGCCCTGAGCGTAACCGACGGCTGCTATCGGCTGGTGGCCGCCGGGAAGACCGACATACGCTCCATACAGGAGCTGCGGGGCAAACGGGTGGGACTCAGCGTCAACACCGTTATCGAGTACGCCGCCGACCGGCTTTTAAAGGCCGGCGGCCTCTCCCCGGACCAAGTGGAAAAAACGGCCGTCCCCTCCATCCCCACCCGGTTGGAGCTGCTCTCGGCCGGAAAGCTGGAGGCCGCCGTTCTCCCCGAGCCCTACGCCTCGGCGGCCATAGCCGCCGGCGGCCGGCCGCTGGGCTCCTCGGCGGATTTACAGATGGACGCCGGTCTGCTCCTCTTTTCCGAAAAGACCCTGTCCCAAAAACAAGACCTGCTGGCCGCCCTCCTCAGGGGCTATAACCAAGCCGTCAGGGACTTGAACAGCGGCGCGGCCGCGCCCGCCGCTGCGGCCGACGCTTTGGGACTTCCCGCCTCCCTTACCCCTGATCAGCTGCCCGCGTACCGCCCGGCCGTTCTGCCCGGTGAGGCCGACGTCGCAGCCGCCGCGGGCTGGCTGGCCGATAAGACCATTATAGCCGAACCGCCTGCTTTCTCCGCCGTCTGCGGCGATTTGGAGAGGATTTTGTCCCGTGGATAATCAGCCTCTTTTAGAGCTTACCGTCCGCCGCGCCTTCTATCCTCCCGCCAGGGGGGACGGTCCTTCTCCCACCGTTGGACGGCCCGTAAGTCTGCGGCTGACCGCCGGGGACGGAGTCCTCCTGCGAGGGCCCTCGGGCTGCGGCAAATCTACCCTTTTAAAGATCGCCGCCGGCCTCCACTCCCATTATCAAGGGAGCCGCCGGCCGCACGAGGGACTTCTTGTGGGCTACATGCCCCAGGAGCCCTGCCTGCTGCCTTGGCGGACGGTAGGGCAGAACATAACCGGCCTGGCCCGCGCGGCGGGACGAAGGCCTTCCCCCGACGCGGCGGCGCGGATCTGCCGCCGCCTATGCTTACAGGGATTGGAGGACCGCTATCCCGCCGCCCTCAGCGGCGGGCAGTACCGTCGGGTCATGCTGGCCAGAACCCTGCTGGCCGGTCCGACCCTGCTCCTGCTGGACGAACCCTTTACCGGACTGGATGAAGGCTGCCAGGAACAGGTTTGGAGGCTTTTAGAGGACTACCTGGCTCAGGTTCCCGCCGCCCTGCTGCTGGCTACCCACCAGCCCGACGTTCTTACCCAGCCGGACAGTTGGTCCCGCTGGCGGACCCTGTCCTTTGAGCCGCCGGCCGGCCGCCCGGCGGGAGGAGAGGCGGGAGGAGAGATCAATAGCGGTCTTACGGCATAGCCGGAAAGCGTTTTGTTTGATCCAGTCGGGCTATCGCCATTACGTGATATTTAGGGCTTCTCAGTTAAAAGAGATGCGCTGCTTGCCGTTTTCCTCCCAGGCCGCTTCAGCAGCGGGGCCGCAGGGGTAAGGATCCCCCAGCCGGAAGATCGCAGCCCTGGAGGCGGCCAAGATATCCCGTAGGATACCGCGGGCAATCGCGCTTTTGTCCCCTAACTTTTGGAGTATCCTTATAGGGAAACCTGGCCTGAAACTTCCCGCCCGCTTATATTAAACAATTTGCAACGAACCCACGCAACGAAAAACAAACCATATGGTTACCATCTACCTTGGGGGTAAATACGCACAGCAGCGGCCCAAAGGGTGGCCCTCACGGGCGGCCCGTCGGGGAACTAGCAGGGAACTAGCAGGGAACTAGCAGGGAACTAGCGGGGAACTGGCAGCGTTCTCGGATGTAGGCGGGCGAAAGCTAGCCGCCCTATGGGCGGCTACCGAGGACAGCTCTGTCGAGCGGCTAGAGAAGGCCGCTCTATCGAGCGGCTACCTACGGCCTCGCTAGCCCTCATTTTGGCTCGCCGCTGGGTCCTGTGGCGTTTTGCGGGCGGTAAACCCACGCTGGAAAGGCGGATGTAGCCGTCCTTTAGGACGGCCGCCAGTAGCCGTCCTTTAGGATGGCCGCCAGTAGCCGTCCTTTAGGATGGCCGCCAGGTAACCGCTCTGTCGAGCGGCCCGCGTACCCAGTTTCGCTCCGCTGCCTTTCCCACGGCTACCAAGACAACGCAGTTTGCGTGGACTTCCCCCCGTAATACCCTATCTGCTCTTTGCAGGTAGTTGGTCCCAATTAAAAATAGAAGCCCCTTGCGCGTTTGCTGTAAAGCGCGGCGGAGCTTCCATTTTTGATAGAAATATAAGGGAATACGGCCTTACAGCCGGTCGGCAATCGACTTTAACAGACCGCCCTTTTGGATAATGTTCTGAATAAAGGGCGGAAAGGGTTCGGCTTGGTAGGTCTTTCCAGCGGTGATGTTGGAGATCAGACCAGTGTCGAAGTCAACCGATACCTCGTCGCCGTCCTTTATATCGGCGGCCGCCTCGGGACATTCCAGAATAGCCAGGCCGATGTTGATGGCGTTGCGGTAGAAGATACGGGCGAAGCTGGCCGCGATGACGCAGGAAATCCCGGAAGCCTTGATGGCGATGGGGGCGTGCTCACGGGAGGAACCGCAGCCGAAGTTTTTATCGGCGGCCATAATGTCGCCCGGTTTTACCTTATGGATAAAATCCTTGTCGATATCCTCCATGCAGTGGGCTGCCAGCTCCTCGTGCGAGCTGGTGTTCAGATACCGGGCGGGGATGATAACGTCGGTATCCACATTAGAGCCGTATTTATGTACTTTGCCTTGCGCTTTCATTCTCTTTCGCTCCCTTCCTTAATCGACGGCCTTTTCAGGGTCGGTGATATAGCCGGTGAGGGCCGAGGCCGCCGCCACGGCGGGACTAGCCAGGTAGACCTCGCTGTCCACGTGTCCCATGCGGCCTACAAAGTTGCGGTTGGTGGTGGAAACCGCCCGCTCCCCGGCCGCCAGAATACCCATGTGGCCGCCCAGGCAGGGGCCGCAGGTGGGGGTGGAGACGGCCGCGCCGGCCTTTACGAAGTCCTCCAAAAGCCCTAACCGCATAGCGTCCAGATAAATCTGCTGGGTGGCGGGGATGACGATGCAGCGAACCCCGTCGGCTACCCGTTTACCTCGCATGATGTCGGCGGCGACCTGTAAATCCTCCAGGCGACCGTTGGTGCAGGAGCCGATGACCACCTGGTCGATCTTGACCTGACCGGCCTCGTCCACCGTTTTGGTGTTCTCAGGCAGGTGGGGAAAGGCCACGGTGGGCCGCAGGGCCGACAGATCGATGACCACCTCCTGATCGTATACCGCGTCGGGGTCGGCGGCGTAAACCGTCGGCTCTCTTTTGAAACGGTTTTTGATATAGGCCATAGTCGTCTCGTCCACCGGGAAAATACCGTTTTTGGCCCCGGCCTCGATGGCCATGTTGGCGATACAGAGCCGGTCGTCCATGGTCAGCTCCTTTACGCCGTCGCCGGTAAACTCCAAGGAGCGATACAGGGCTCCGTCCACCCCGATCAAACCGATCAGATGGAGAATGACGTCCTTGCCGCTGATCCATTTGGCCTTTTTGCCCGTAAGGGTAACCTTGACGGCCGAGGGAACCTTGAACCAGGTCGTACCGGTGGCCATGGCGGCGGCCAAATCGGTGGAGCCTACGCCGGTGGAGAAGGCGCCCAAAGCGCCGTAGGTGCAGGTGTGAGAGTCGGCTCCGATGACGCAGTCGCCCGGGCCCACCAGGCCCTGTTCGGGCAGCAGAGCGTGCTCCACGCCCATCTTCCCTACGTCGAAGTAGTTCTCGATGTCGTACTTGCCGGCGAAGATTCGCACCCGCTTGACCTGCTCGGCCGCCTTGATGTCCTTGTTGGGGGCGAAGTGGTCCATGACCAGGGAAATACGGCCCTTGTCGAAGACACGGGAGGCCCCGCTCTTCTCAAATTCGTTGATGGCCACGGGCGAGGTGATGTCGTTGCCCAGGCACATGTCCAGCCTCGCTTCAATGAGCTGGCCAGCCGTAACCGCAGGCAGGCCGGCGTGGGCGGCCAGGATTTTCTGGGTCATTGTCATTGCCATATGGATTCCTCTTTTCTATATGTATTAGATCTGGATGGTTTACTGCCGCGGACAGGCGGATAAGTTCCCTCGCGGCCGGCCGGATTAAATTCAAAGGCCAAAGGGCGGCTCGAGGCCGGCGCCGTCAAATTCGATAAGGCCAACCAGTCGGACGCTGGCCGCGGACCGTCAGCCAGTCCCGGCCTCACAGCTCACAGCTTATCCGGCAGCTGTTCAGCGCGCAGCTTGTATTCGATGGAGTCCACCAGGGCGAACCAGCTGGCCTCGATGACGTCGGCCGACACCCCCACCGTAGACCATACCTCGTCCCCGTCGGTGGAGGTGATGAGAACTCGTACCGTAGCGGCCGTGGCGTCCTTGGGCTCCATGACCCGCACCTTGTAGTCGATCAGCCGAACCTTGTGCAGGCAGGGATAGAAGACGCAGAGGGCTTCCCGCAAGGCGCTGTCCAGCGCGTTGACCGGACCGTCTCCCTCGGCGGCCGAGATTTGCAGCTTGTCGCCCACCCGCACCTTGATGGTGGCGGTGGAGGAGTGGGATTCGTCGTAGGGCAGCTCATCCAGCACCTTGTAGCTGACCAGCTGAAAGGAGGAGTGAAAAAGCCCCAGCTGCCGGCGGACCAGCAGCTCGAAGCTGCCCTCCGCCCCCTCGAACTGATAACCCAGGTGCTCCAGCCTTTTGAGCTCGTTTATAATGGCGAAGGTCTCGGGGGCGTCCCGGTCCAAATCGGGGGCCACCCGATGAATCTTGCGGAGCACCGCCGTCCGACCCGACATCTCGCTCATTAAAAACCGCCGCTCGTTGCCCACGGCCTCCGGGTCGATGTGCTCAAAGGACTGGGAGCATTTGAGCACTCCGTCGGCATGCATGCCCGCCTTATGGGCGAAGGCGCTGCGGCCGACGTAGGGTTCGTTTTTCTTGACCGAGGTATTGGCAATCTCGGCCACCTCCAGAGCCGTGGCGGTGAGCAGATGCAGGTTTTCCTCCGGAATGCAGGCGTATCCCAGCTTGAGCTGGAGACTGGGGATGATAGAGGAAAGATTGGCGTTGCCGCACCGCTCTCCGAAGCCCAGATAGGTCCCCTGTACCTGTACCGCTCCGGCCAGCACGGCCTCCACCGAATCGGCGGCGGCGCAGCCCGTGTCGTTGTGACAGTGAATGCCCACCCGTATGGACGGGAAGGCGGCGCGGATCTTCTTTACAACGGCTGAAATTTCGTGGGGGAAGCAGCCGCCGTTGGTGTCGCACAGGGTCAGACAGTCGGCGCCGCCCTCCACGGCGGCGGACAGAGCAGCCGTGGCGTAGGCGGGATTGCGCTTGTATCCGTCGAAGAAATGCTCGGCGTCAAAAATAACCTCCTTGCCCGCCTGCTTTAAAAAGGCGCAGCTTTCCTGGATCATACGGAGGTTTTCCTCCAGGCTGGCGTTTAGGATTTGGGTGACGTGCAGATCCCAGCATTTTCCAAAAATAGCGGCGGCAGGCACGCCGGACGCGAGAAGGGAGGCCAGATTTTTATCTTCCTCCGGCCGCAGGTTTTTATGTCTGGTGGAGCCGAAGGCCACTAGCCTGGCCCGCTCCAGCTTCAGGGCCGCAGCCCGCCGGAAAAACTCCATGTCCTTGGGGTTGGAGCCAGGATTGCCGGCCTCTATGTAGTGCAGGCCGATACGGTCCAGCGCCGTGATAATACGGAGCTTATCTTCCACTGAAAAGGCAATGCCCTCGGCCTGCGCGCCGTCTCGCAGAGTGGAATCGAAAATCTCCACCCGCCTGTTTTTCTGAGGGTCGTCCATGGCCGTTCCGCCTCCTTTTAACGAATTATACTCCCTTTTCGGAAAAAAGTTCCCTGCCGGTTTGGCAACCTTAAAATCCGTAATTTATAATTCAGAAATCATTTTTATCTTTAATGGACGTTTTGTTAAACATTCGGCAGTTTCATCCATTGTCGTTTTCGGATGCTGAAATATATCATTCTGCATGTCAACAGGTTCGTCAATGATATAGATTTTCGCTCAGCCCATCGAGGGCTTCACAAAAATTTTGCTTTGCACGG
>JAAVYX010000039.1 GCA_022791355.1 Clostridiales bacterium
GAGGCCTCCTGCTGCAAGGTGGAGGTGGTGAAGGGCGGGGCGGGCTGCTTCTGCCGCACCCCCTTCTTGACGCTCCTTACGCTGTAGGCCGCGGCCTTCAGCCGGGCCAGCAGACCGTCGGCCTCCTCTTTATTGTGAATGTCCAGCTTTTTGCCGTTTTCGGGGCCGTGGAACTTGGCGGCGAAGGACCGGCCGGCCGGATGGGTAAACAAAGCGTCGATGGACCAGTACTCCTCCGGGTTAAAGGCGTTGATCGCCTTTTCCCGCTCGACAATCAGCTTTAAAGCCACCGACTGCACCCGTCCGGCCGAAAGCCCTCTGCGCACCTTTTTCCAAAGAAAGGGGCTCAGCTTATAGCCCACGATACGGTCCAGCACCCGGCGGGCCTGCTGGGCGTCCACCAAGTTCAGGTCGATTTGATGGGGGTCGGCCATGCCGGCCTGCACCCCGGTCTTGGTGATTTCGTTGAAGGCCACCCGGTTGCATTCCCGGGTGTTGAGGGCCAGAAGCTGAGCCAGATGCCAGGAAATGGCCTCCCCTTCCCGATCCGGGTCGGTGGCAAGATAGACCATGTCGCTGCCGGCGGCGGCGGCCTGCAAGGTCTTTATCAGTTCCTTTTTATCCTCCATCTCCACATACTGGGGCTGGAAATCATGCTCGATATCCACGCCCAGCTTGGATTTGGGCAGGTCCCGTATATGGCCCATGGAGGCCATGACCTCAAAATCCGGGCCCAGATATTTTTTTATGGTCTTCGCCTTGGCGGGAGACTCTACGATTACAAGCTTGGACATAATACAAAACGCCTACCAATCTATTTAAAATCCCCATCTTGCGGGGTGATCATCACACGCGTCAAAACAGCCGGCGCGCCTGCTCTCTCGCGTCTGCGCACGCAAACGCCTTTCAGGACGTATCTGCAAGTCGACAGCTTTCCGATTTTTCACCAGGAAAGGAAAGCCTGTAAAGCGGGAGATGCGGCAGCACCTTCGTATTACAAGAATTTGAAGCGCAGGGACCGCCTTTCCCAGACAATAAAAAAGGCTTTTAGGGTTTGAAAGCAGGCCTCAAGGCTGTACAAAACGCTTTTTTATGTTTGTATGAAGAGAAGGGCTGCAATATGCGTCACAGCCGCTGGTAACGGCCGCCGGGCAGGGCTTTTATCAGCCCGAAAATTTCCAGCTCGGTCAGGGCGGGCAGGATTTCTCCCGCCGGCAGGCCCGCGGCGGCCGACAATCCGTCCACGCCGCTGGCCTCCTCCGGAAAGCTTTCATATAAACGCCGGGCCGCGTCGGTCAGTCCCTCGGGCGGCGGGTTTGGGGAGTTTTTTTCTTGGGATAGCCCAGCCGTCTTCCGCTTACACGGCTCCTGGGTCTCGGGGTGGTTTGCCTTTGCTCTGTGCGTTTCCGGTTTCATTTCCTCCGACGTCACTCTTTCGGTTCTCTCTACCTCACGCTGGATCCCTGACGTATTCGTTCCCTTTGCCCCCGCCGTCCTGGACTTGCCCGCAGACGGCTTACGCCGTCGCGGCGGACCGGCCGGGCGGCCCTGCATGGCCGCCGCCAGGGCCTCCAGATGCGCCGACGGCATGGGGTCGAAGGCGGTTCTCAAATCCAGTTTGTGCGGATAGGCGTCCACATATTCCTCCAGCACGTCCATAGCCGAAAGCAACAGCTTGGCTCCGTCCTGTATCAGCCAGTTGGAGCCTACGTAATTGGGCGCGCCCACCTCGCCGGGCAGAACGAAAATATCCTTGCCCTGCTCCAAGGCGTGTCCGGCGGTGAGCAGCGCGCCGCTGCCCTCTCCCGCCTCGATGACCACCGTTCCCAGACTCAGGGCCGCCATAATCCGATTGCGCACCGGATAGTTGCAGGGCAGTGGTCTCGCGCCGGGCGGATACTCCGAAAGCAAACAGCCGTGACCGGCAATCTCCTTTCTAAGCTCCTCATTGACCCGGGGATAGCAAACGTCTAATCCGCCGCCCAGCACCGCCACTGTCCGGGCGTCTACGGCCAGCGCGCCCCGGTGGGCCGCGCCGTCGATCCCCTCCGCGCCGCCGCTGACGATCAGAACCCCAGCCCTTGCCAGTCGGGCGGCCAGGGAAGCCGCGGCCTCTATGCCCTTTAGGGTGGCCCGCCGCGTACCTACGACGGCAACTACCACCTCGTCGTCAATGGGCGGCAGTTCCCCCTTCATATACAATAGGGCCGGCGGATTGAATATGCGCAGCAACCGTTTGGGATACCGCTCATCTGCCGCAGTCAGAAGGTCGTAACCCTTTTGACCGCAGGTCTCTAGGATTTTGGAGGCTTCGGACAAATCGTGATTGGACAGCCTTCGCAAATCGGTTCCAGTGAAAATACCGGCCGCCCGCAGCTCGTCCGCGCCGGCGCGATAAATCGCTTCCGGGTCTCCGAATTTGTCCAGAGCCCCGACCAGCCTATTGCTGCCTGCACCCAGGGTCTGCTGTAACCAGATCCAATATTCCAACGTCATCTGTCCGCCTCCTTTCGTTTGGTTATGTTCTCTTATTGGCTAAGCGGGAGATTTCGCGCCATGCGTCCTTAATACAACACTCTATAAGTTGGTTGAGAAGCGTCCGATGTCCTGGCGCTATAACGTCTCTATCCGGCGCAGGCTTTGCCTGCACCTCCACCCCCTCGTCACAAAAGAAGATGCCACGCCGATAGACGAGATAATAGAATAATATACAGCGTATACCGGCGCAAAACATGCCACTCAATCAAAAAAGATAAAGCCGCCGGCCGTCAAGCCTCTATCTCGGCCTAAAAAGAAGCAGCATACTTGGCGCGGATTCCCACGCTCCAAAAATGAAAACGCATTCGCTTTGCATAATTTTTTTCGACGCCCTCTAACGCTCCTCGCCGGCGTTCCCGGTTTGGCCTTTGGCCAAGCCTCTAGGAGCGTCCCTTGCGAGAAGCAGCGAACAGCCCAAGGCTGTTCGCTTAGATGGGCTGAGCAAAAGTCTATGCTGTGTCTTGCAAAGCAAAATTTTTGTGAAGCCCTCTAGCGCTCCTCACTGGCGTTCCCGGTTTGGCCTTTGGCCAAGCCTCTAGGAGCGCCCCTTGCGGGAATCAGCGAACAGCCCAAGGCTGTTCGCTTAGATGGGCCGAACGAAAATCTATAGCTTCTGCCTTGCATACCATTGATTGACAAGGGCTAATACGCCCAGCGGCGGCCAAAATGAGGGCTAGCAGCGTTCTCGAATGTAGGCGGGCGACAGCCCGCCTACATTCTGCGGCCTTGCCAGC
>JAAVYX010000040.1 GCA_022791355.1 Clostridiales bacterium
CAGCATCAGGCTGATGTTGCCGCCGTTGCGCTCATCCCAAAACTTATCGTACATGATCCCCGCCACCTTGCGCATACCGCGCAGAAAGGGGGCCTCCAACATATTCCGCATAGCGTATCGTCTCCTTGTGAAAGCTTTATCGGCGGCTGAGCACGTCGGCCTCGTACCGGCGCGCCTCCTCCAGCCAGGTTTCCCGTGCCGGGACCTCCTCCCGCAGGCAGAAATAATCCCATACCGCGCCGAAGGGATAGGACTTGTAGGCCTCGGTCAGGGCCAGACGGGCGGTGTAGTCCCCTTCCCTCTCCAGCCGGGTCAGCATGTCGGCCGGCTCCAGCATGGCCCGCAGCAGGGCCTTGCGGGTATTCCGTGCGCCAATAACCCAGGCGGCGATACGATTGATGCTGGCGTCGAAAAAGTCCAGGCCGATATGGGTCCGCTCCAGCAGGCCCGGCCGCACCAAAGCCTCCATAATATGAAGCAGCTCGTCGTCCATGACGACGACATGATCGCTGTCCCACCGGACGGGGCGGCTGACGTGGAGCAGGAGCTGATCGGTAAAGAGGAGCACCGACGAAATCTTGTCCGAGATGACCTCTGTGGGATGAAAATGACCCGCGTCCAGGCAACAGAGCTTACCGTTTCGCACGGCGTAGCCCAGACAAAATTCATTGGAGCCGGTGGTGTAGCTTTCCGCGCCGATGCCGAATACCTTACTTTCCACCGCGTCCAGATTATACCAGGGATCGATGGGTTCAGCGAATACCTGATCCAGGGCTTCCTGCATCCGTTTGCGGGGACCGTACCGGTCGATGGGGGTATCCTTAAATCCATCGGGGAACCAGTGATTGGTCACGCAGGGAATGCCCAGGGCCTTGCCAAAGCTCTCCCCGATTTTTCGGCTAGCGATGCAGTGGCGAATCCAGAAGCTCCGTACGGCCTCGTCAGGGCTGGAAATGGTAAAGCCCGAGTCGGCCATGGGATGGGAGAAGCAGGTAGGATTGAAATCCAGGCCCACCCCCTGCTCTTTGGCCCACTCCACCCAGCCGGAGAAGTGCCGGGGCTCCAGCCCGTCCAGATCGACCTTCTCATCGGTGTCGGCGTAGATGGCGTGCAGATTGACCTTGTGGGCGCCGGGCAGCAGGGATAGAACCTTCTCCAGATCCTGCCGCAGCTGGGATACGTTGCCGGCGGCTCCAGGATAGTTGCCGGTTACTTGAATGCCGCCGGACAGCGCCCTGTCTTTAAACAAAAAGCCGCTTACATCGTCTCCCTGCCAGCATTGCAGCGATATGCGCACCTGGCGCAGCCTTTCCAATACCGCGTCGGTATCCACGCCGATGGCGGCGTACTGCTCCTTGGCCAATTGGTATGCCTTCTCAATCGACTGCATACGACTACCTCCTTTTTCTATTTCCATGATGAAAGCTTAGCATCGATTGGCAGCGACTGATACAGTTTCAGGATGGACAACCCAGCCCACACGCGCCGCCTTGTTTTCACGCCGGCCGGTCGACAGGCTACGAACGGTCCGCTCCTTTGAGGGGCTGCACCATCCGCCTGACCTGCGGCGATTTTTTTGTCCATACACTGCAAAGGCTCCTGCGGCCAACTAAAAGGGAGGCTGGCACGGCCGCGGCCAGCCAGTCGATAAAACGCTGGCATTCGCCCGCCAAATTCAAGAACGCTACCTGTTCCCTGATACTTTCCTGCCTGTTCCCTGGCAGTTCCCGTTTTGGCCGTCCGTTGGGCGCTGCTGTGCGTATTCTCCCCTTGTCAATCGATGGAACAGACTTGCAAAAACCGTTGGTAAGCGGCGGCCCAGCCTTCCTGATCCTCGGGCTGATAGCGGGTAAGCTCCGCTCCCTTGGCGACGGCCCGGCGAACCTCTTGAAAATCCTTCAGAAGCCCCAGCGCCATGAGCTGTACCGCGGCGTTGCCGCTGGCCGTGGCCTCAGCCGGCCCGGCGCAAACGGGTATCCCGCAGGCCGCCGCCGTCATCCGGCAGAGCAGATGATCCTTGATGCCGCCGCCGATCATGTAGAGCGTATCGTACCGGCGGCCGGTCAGTCCTTCCAGCTTGCCCAGGGCGTGACGGTACTTCATAGCTAGACTTTCATAGATACAGCGCAGGACCTCTCCCCTGCCGCCCGGCTCGGGCTGCCCGGTTTCCCGGCAATAGGCCCGGATACGAGAAGGCAGGTCGCCGGGAAGCTCGAAACGGGGATCGTCCGGATCGATAAAGCTTCTGAAAGCTGGGGCGGCCTCGGTCTCGGCGTCCAAAAGGGCGTAGGAGACGTCCTCTCCCCTTTTCTCCCAGAAGGCCCGGCTCTGCTGGGCCAGCCAGAGACCCATAATGTTGCGCAGATACCGGATGGTTCCGCCGCAGCCGGCCTCGTTGGTAAAGTTGGCGGCGGCCGACGCGTCGTTGAGCAGAGGCTCGGTCAGCTCGGCGCCGAACAGGGACCAGGTGCCGCAGCTTATGTAGGCGGCCGGTTTATCGTCCAGTACCGGGACGGCGGCCACGGCCGAGGCCGTGTCATGGCTGCCCACCGCCAGTACGGGGACCGGCCGGCATCCCGTTTCCTCACAGATTTCGGGCAGTAAGGTTCCGTAGCTTTCTCCCGGCTGGATCATGGGGGCGAAAAGCTTTGCGGGAATCCCCAGCTTTTCGAGCAGCGCAAAATCCCAGTCCCGCTGCCGGCAGTTTAACAGATTCGTGGTGGAGGCCTCGGTATACTCCGACCGGCGGACGCCGGTGAGGAAATAGGCCAGCAGGTCGGGAATGAGCAGCAGACTGTCGGCCTGGGCCAGCAGCTCGGGCTCCTCCGCCTGCAGAGCGGCCAGCTGGTAGATGGTATTGATGCGCATACACTGGATACCGGTGCGGCTGTAAAGCTCCTCCCTGGAGATAACCTTGAAAACCGCCTCCGGCCGTCCCTCGGTGCGCAGGTCCCGGTAATGCACCGGATTTTGCAGCAGACGGCCCCGGCGATCCAGCAGGCCAAAGTCTACGCCCCAAGCGTCGATGCCCACGGCCGAAAAGCCGCCGGCCGCCTGGGCCTTGGCCATCCCTGTTTTCATTTCATGAAAAAGCCGTAGAATATCCCAGTACAGACGACCCGCCGCCAGTACCGGCTGGTTGGCAAAGCGATGGACCTCCTGCAGCCGAAGCCCGCCGTCCTCAAGCCAGGCCAGCATAGCCCGCCCGCTGGAAGCGCCGAAGTCAAAGGCCAGAACGCGCTGATGGGTCTGCAATTTTTCCACCTCCCTCTATACAAACGGTTGCGTTCCCACGCAAAACATGATATGATTTGCGCAGGCAAAAGCATAAACGCGCAAAAACTCACACCAACGCACGCCGGTTGATTTTTATTGCATGATTTGCTTTGCAAGACAAAGCATACCATATACGGGCGGGCTTCGTCTATCCTTGAAGGGAAAATTGAAAATCACGCAGCGGCGGCGCGTATTTCACGCGAAAACGCGCAAATGTACGCATACGACGGCAACAGGAGGGACGCATGATGCTGATATTGGAACGGCAGAATCGGATTTTGGAAATTGTCAACCGCAAAAAGGCGGTGACGGTGGAGGAGCTGAGCCGGCTTTTGTATTCCAGTCCGGCTACCATCCGGCGGGATTTGTGCGCCATGGAAAAGGCCGGCCTGTTAAAGCGGTCCCACGGCGGGGCGGTGACGCTGGAGAGCACCAACGTGGAGTCGGCCCTGACCGTTCGGGAAAAGGAAAACATCCGGGAAAAACGGCTTATCGCCGATCTGGCCGCCGATTTTATCCGTTCCTCCTCCTCCCTCTTTCTGGATTCCAGCAGTACGGCGGGGGCGGTCATTCCC
>JAAVYX010000006.1 GCA_022791355.1 Clostridiales bacterium
AAAAGATGGGGTCGCGCCTCGCGATCAAGTATTGGTGTATTCCGATAAGGATACCTGGCGCGAAACCTCCCACTCAACTAAATCAAAAAAAGGAAAATCTGGCGCGAAACCTCTATCTTACTAAGAAAAAAGAAAAGAAAAGAAAATCTGACGCGAAACCTCCCACTTACTAAGAAAAAAGAGAAAGAAATCGAAACCTCTCACCCAGCAAACCAAGAAACCACAAATCTCCCACAAAACAAAAAAGACAAAAGAATAAAACCGCCTCTGCCCGCTTACAAAAACCCCAATATAAATCGAATATATTATAAAATAGTCCCCGCCCTTTGTCAATTCGCGCCGAAAGCAAAAAATTCCCCGCGCCGCAGAACAAACGGCGCGGGGAATATACGCTCAGTTATGCCTTTCTGGCCAGAATTTTACAAATCTCCATCACATCGGAAATGGTAAAATCCGCATCGCCGTTCAGGTCGCCCCGAATCATTTCCTCCTCGGCGGGGGCCTTCCCGGCCGACTGACGGGCCAGTACCTTACAGGCCTCCATCACATCCTGGATGGTCACCTCGCCGCTGCCGTCCAGGTCGCCGGGGAGATAGACCTGGATCCGTATGGCGGCCTCCAGCGTGCAGCCGGCCACGGCTCCCGTTAGGGTAAAGACGCCGGGGGCGGCGTACTGCCCGGGCGCGGGGGTCTCCCAGATCACCGGCAGATTAGCCGTGGACCCGTCGGAATAGACCGCCTCCACCGTTGCGGGCAGACTGGGGGCTGTCCCTGCCGCCGTATAGACGGTTACAGGCCGGATTTCTGCGATCTCGCCCGCTCTATCCGTTACGGTCAGGCGGCAGACGGCTTCTATTCCGCTATGTCCTTCTATAGTCACCCGGATCTCGGCCGTTCCCGCCTTCTCAGCGGTCACCCGGCCCTCCTGGTCTACCTCGGCCACCGACGGGTCGGAGGAGCTCCATTGGAGGGTTCCGGCCCCGGCCGGCCGCAGCTGGGCGGTCAGTTGGGCGTTTTCCCCCGGCCAAAGGGTCAGGCTGGAGGGCGAGAGGGTCAGGACAGGCTGGTCGGGATAGAGCAGACCGCCGTCCCCAATGAGTTCGATTTCGGCCAGCGCCACGTCCGACGGATCGGCAAAGGCCAGCTTATAGTAGGCGTAGGCCCCCTGCTTTTGAGCGGCCACGGCGAAGGGACGGGTGTATTTGCCCCACTGGAAGGAGATATCCGACCGGCTGTCCAGCTCCTCCCATTTCCGGCCGTCGGACGAGCCGTAGAGGGTAAAGGCGGAAGGGGCCTTGTCAGGGTCGGCCGTGGAGGTCAGGGTATAGAGGGAGACCGTTTTGGGCGCGGGGTTATAATAGATGATTTCCTTATCGCTGCCCGACAGGACGGCGGCGGTATCGCTGGTGTTGTCCAGCAGATTGGCCAGACCGGCCGTCTGCCGGCTGGCCGCCATGGGAACGGCCGAACCCTTGTCGATAGACGAGCCCGTACGCATACCGGCCGTGGTGACGTCGGCCAAGGGGGTGGGAAGGTCGTTTCCCTCGGTCAGGGAGGAGGGCCGCGCGCCGGCCGCTGTGCCCCAGTCGGAGGGAGCCGGGCCCATCGCAAAGTCGACGACTCCGCCGGCCGCCAGCTGCTCGTGGGTGAAATAGGTTTTATCGTGGGCCTTACCGTTCCATTTTACGCTCTGGATATAGATGTTTTCACGGGAATTTTCCGGGGCGTTGATGACCAGCTTTTTGCCGTTTTCCAGCTGGACGGTGGCCTTGGTAAACAAAGGCGAGCCGATGATATACTCGGCGGTGCCCACGCTGGCCGGATAAAAGCCCAGGGCGCTGAAGATGTAGGCCGCCGACATGGCCCCGTTGTCCTCGTCGCCCAGATAGCCCTGGCCGATGCCCGAGCCGGCGTAGCAGCGGGCCAGCACGTCCCGGACGATGGCCTGGGTCTTATAGGGCTGGCCTAAGTAGGCGTACAGATAGGGCAGGTGCAGGGAGGGCTCGTTGGTTGGATTATACTGGCCCAGCCGTACCTCCCGCATCTCCCGCTGGCCGACCTGCTTGCCCTCCAGGTCGGCGGCAAAGAGACTGTCCAGATGCTCGATAGCCGCCTGGGCGCCGCCGTAGAGATTGGCCATGCCCTGCACGTCCTGCACGGCCGACATGGACATGTTCCAGCCGTTGGATTCGCAGTAGTAATAATTGGACTTGTCGTACCAGGCGGTGGGATCGTACTGCTCGGCATTGGCGGCGGTGTATTTGAAGCTGCCGTCGGCGTTGCGGCCCATGAAGAAGCCGATATCCGGGTTGTAATAATAGGCGTAGCTGAAAGCCCGGTTTTTATAGTAGGCCGCCTCGTCGGCATAGCCCAGCTTCTCGGCCATTTTATAGATATTGAAGTCGTTGACCGTATCCTCGATGCCCCAGGAGTAGCCCTCGTGGACATTGTTGGAGGTGTAGCCCCGGAACACGCTGGAGGCGGTTTCAATCCGGCCGCCCTTGTCCAGATTACCCGTGACCACGGCGCTGTTTTTGAGGGAGGCGGCCAAGGCGCTTTCATAGTCGAAGTCGATGCCCTTCTGCATGGCGTCGCCAAAAATCGCGTCGGCATGGGTGCCCAGCATACAGTTGACAGCCCCCGGCGCGATCCATCGGGAAACCCAGCCGCTGACCTTGTAATGCTCCAGAAGACCGTCCAGCATTTCGCCCGACATGCCGGGAGTAAACAGGGCGTAGGCCGGCCAGGCCGTACGGTAGGTATCCCAGAAGCCGTTGATGGTGTACATCTTGCCCTCCATGACCTGGGGCGCGGTCAGGGAGCCGCCGTAGGGATTGGAATACACCCACTTTTCGTTTTGCGCGTCGCCGGCGTTTTCCGAATAGAGGATGGGATAGGAGAATAACCGGTACATGCTGGAATACAGGGTGGTGAGCTGGTCGAAGCTGGCCCCCTCCACCTGGATGATGCCAAGCTGGTCGTCCCAGGTCTTTTGGGCCTGCCGGAAAACCCCATCAAAATCGGCGGTTCCGATTTCCAGCTCCAGGTTCTTTTTGGCCTGTTCGGCGCTGATGTAGGAGGTGGCCAGCTTCATGGTCACCTTGCCGGTCCCCGCCGGGAAGGTGATGATACCCTGCTTGCCGTTGATGACCTTGGCGTCGGCATAGGCTTGGTCAAAGACCCCGTAGATATACATACGGGTGGCGCCGTTGACCCGGTTGGGGCTGTAGTCCCCCTGGCCGTTGACATGGTCGGAATAGGCGGTGAAGCTGCCGTCTCCCGCGAAGGCAAGGCCGCTGTCGGCCCGCTCGCAGTCGAAGATCAGATTGCGGTTGGCGCTGCCGGCCGGGAAGGTGAAGCGGCTGTACATGGCGTGGGAGGTGGGGGTTACCTCCATCCGTACCCCCGAGGCGGCCGAGCCCTCCTCGAAGGTTACGCTGTAGTAATGGGCCTTGGCCTCCTCCTTCTCATGGGTGAAGCTGGCCGCCCGCCGGTCGGAGCCGATGTCGGCGCTTTCGGCCGCCTCGGCATACACGATATCGGTGTTGGGCATAAACTGCCAGGTACCCCAGTCCCCCAGCCAGGGAGAGGCGACATGCTCGATGGACATATGCCGCAGCTTGGTCTTGCTGCCCGCCAGCTGGTAGAAGTAGGGCAGGGTGCTGTTGGACTCGGTTTGGGGGGCGAAGCTGTTGAAGCCGTGGGGCAGGTGAACCAAGGGGGTGGTGATGCCCCGGGAGTAGGTCAGGTCGTTATTGGTGCCCCGCAGGATATTCACATAGTCGGACAGGTGGTCGTACACCGGCTGGGGCTTGTTTTCGATGATAATATCGTCGAAGTAGCCCAGGAAAACCGGATCCTCCCCCGTCTGGTTATCGGCCTTATGATAGCCGATCAGGATTTTTTCAATGGTCTTGCCGGCGGCCGCCCCGCCGATGCCGGAATAGATTTGGTTCCACTGCATATAGGCCAGCACGCCTCCCTCGCCCTGGGCCATGGGACCGACCTCTACGCCGTTCTGATCCAAGGCGTGCAGCTCGCTTAAATAGCTGCCGTCGGTAAACTGGAGGTCCACCGCCATATGCTGGGCGGTATATTCGAAGTCGTAGACGTCGGGGTCGTGGAGGGCGGGGAAGAAGACATAGCTTAACTGGGTGTCGGCCGTTACCGGGATGGACAGGCCGTCGTAGAGCACATTATAACAGTAGGCCTCGCCTTCCCCCGTGTGCCGGCCTTTTACCTCCAGGGCGCTCCAGCCGGTCCAGCCGGTGGAGGTGAGGGAGCCGAAGGAGCTGGAGGGCCCCCGGCTCTTGCGGGTCATCATGGGGGACTGGGGCTGATCCGCCGGGCCGGGCTCCTCGGTCCCGCCATTCTCTGGCCCAAAGATATGGAACTCGGAAAACTGGGTCATGGGCGCGCCGTTGTTCTCGGTGACGGCCAGCTTATAGTAGGCGTAGGCGGCGGGGGTCTGCACGGTATAGGAGAAGGTTTCCTGCTCCCGGTTCATCGCCTGACCCGCCTGCCGGTCGATTTCCTGCCAGCTCTGACCGTCGGCCGAGCCGTAAAAGGTCCATGCCTTGGGATTGCGGCCGGTTTCGTCGGGGCCGGAAGTGATCGAATAGGAAGCCACGGTCACCGCCCGCTGGGTCTGGAAGGAGACCTCCACCGGCGCGGCGGCCGTGGGCTTGCTGCCGGTTAAAAACTTGGTGCTGCCGTTGTGGTCGAAAAGCTTATCCTTGCCCTCGGCTGGCACAAAGTCGGGGGAGCCGGACAAGGTGTCCAGCATGACCAGACCGGTCAACTCCTCCGCGCCGGCCGCCTGCTTTTTTGCAGAGAGCTGAAGCTCGGCAAACTGGGTCATGGCCGCGCCCTTGTTCTCGGTGACCGACAGCCGGTAATGCCGGTAGGCCGTTTCATTGTCAAAGGAAAAGGTTTTGCTTTCCTTTCTGGATGAAAAGGATATGTTTTTCTGCGCGTCCAGCGCCGTCCAGCTCTGGCCGTCGGCCGAACCGTAAAAGGTCCAGGCGGCGGGGTCCCGGCCGGGCTCGTCGTTGCCCGAGGCGATTAAGTAGCTTTGGACCGCCCTTTCCTCCTCCAGCTCCAAAACCACCTCCACCGGCGCGGAAGACGCGGCCTTGCTGCCGGTGAGGAATTTGCTGCCCGTGTTATAATCGAAAAGATTCTGCTTGCCCTCCTCGGCCTTGAAGTCGGGAGCGCCGGACAGGGCGTCCGACCGGACGAGGTGGGTCACGTCTCCCGGCATACGGCCGGCGTCGGGCACATAGGCCACGTTTTTTATCCGCTGTCCGTCGGGCGTGGATTCCAGCATACCGCTCCCTCCCGCCTCAAAGGAGGCTTGGAAGAGGACGCCGGGGTTCCCCGACCGGGCCGCGCCCGTCAGGGCGGGGACCGCGAGTCCCGCCGATAGGGCCAGGGTCAGGGACAAAAGCAGGCTGCCGTACCGTCGAAATACGCCTTGTCGCATGTGGATTCCTCCTGTTTTATAGCTTTCGCCATATGGTGTATATTTGTATTATAGTATACAAAGGAATCCGCCGCTCGTCAAATTTTTGAATAAAACCGCCAAGGTGCGCGCCATGTATCGTTAGGTCCTGATAGGGCAACAATAAAACCCGCCGGAGCTTTAGCCCCGGCGGGTTTTTCCCTTGAAGGGGAAGTTACTTCATGCTGTTCTCGTAGGACTCGATCATTTTCTTAACCATCTGACCGCCCACGGAACCGGCCTGCTTAGAGGTCAGGTCGCCGTTATAGCCCTGCTTCAGGTTCACGCCAACCTCGTTGGCAGCTTCCATCTTGAAACGGTTGAGGGCCTCGCGGGCCTCGGGGACAACAGCCTTGTTGCTAGACTTAGCCATGATACAAACACTCCTTAAATAATTCTTTTTTGAAATTCGCTTTGCGTTTGCCTTACTATTGTGTTCCGGCAAGGAATGATTATCAGTGGTAATTAAAGGAATTTTTTCGGGGTTATTTGCCGTATACGAATTTATTTTGTCAATGAAAAAACATGAAAGTCTATATGCGGTTCGTATATTTTTAGGAGGGCCTCAATGGGCCGAGTGAAAATCTGTATGTTTTTAGTTTAGCGGGAGGCTTCGCGCCAGATTTATTTTTCCTGTTTTAATTGGTGGGAGGTTTCGCGCCAGGTATACTTTTCTTATTTCTCCTTTGCCTGATCGCGAGGCGCGACTAACTTTTCTTCACGCGAAGAAAAGGATAGATTTTCGTTCGGCCCATCTAAGCGAACAGCCAAAGGCTGTTCGTTGCTTCCCGCAA
>JAAVYX010000041.1 GCA_022791355.1 Clostridiales bacterium
CCCGACAGACGGCCCCTCGCCGGGGACGGCGGGGATGCCAATTATGCCATAGGCTTGCGCCTATGGTATAATGTCCGCAAAGCGGACGTTATACCCGACAGACGGCCCCTCGCCGGGGACGGCGGGGATGCCAATTATACCATAGGCTTGCGCCTATGGTATAATACGCTCCGTCAACTAAACGTTTGGACACGCCTCAAGCTGGGCCTAATCGGCCGCCGCCTCAATCAAACCATAGTTGCCGTCGTTGCGGCGGTAGATCACGTTGACCAATCCGGTATCCATATTTAGGAAAACAAAAAAGATATGCTCCAGCAGATTCATCTGCAAAATCGCTTCGTCCACGCTCATAGGGTTCAGGGAAAAACGCTTGGATTTCACCACGTCGTAGGGCAGCTCCTCCGGCTCTTCGTCTATGGGCAGGATGCTGAAATCGCTCTCCTTCATCCGCTTTTCCAGCCGGGTCTTGTTTTTACGAATCTGACGGACAATCACGTCCATCACCTTTTCCAGCGCGTCTAGCATATCCGGCGCGGTTTCCTCCGCCCGGAAGATCATACCGGCGTCCCGGATGGTGACCTCCACGGTCTGGCGGCCCTTTTCCACATGCACCGTTACGGCCGCCTCGGCTGCGGGACTGAAAAAGCGCGAAACCTTATTCAGCTTTTTGTCCACCCGCTCCTTAAAAGAATCCTTGAGTGTGACCTTGCGGCCGGTAATCGTCGTCTTCATAAACAGAACCCCTTTCCTTATCCGATCCCCTGGGAAGCCTACCGCCTCCGGCAGCCGGGGCCTGGTAAGTTCTTCCGCAGGTTTAGGTCTATTATACCGCACAAACCGCAAAAAGAAAAGAGATTATGTAAATATTTTATTAAATTTGTTTATATAACCGCCGACTTGTGGCGGGTAACATGGCAGCCCACATTGACCGCCACAGGCAGGCCGGCGATGTGGGTGGGATACTGCTCGATATTCAGTCCCAAAGCGGTGGTTTTGCCCCCGAAGCCTTGGGGGCCGATGCCAAGGCCGTTAATCGCCTCCAGCATGTCCCGCTCCAGCTGAGCGTAGTAGGGGTCGGGATTTGGCTGGGACAGACTGCGGCAGAGGGCCTGTTTGGCCAGCAGGGCGCAGAGCTCAAAGTCCCCGCCGACGCCTACTCCCAGCACCATAGGCGGACAGGGATTGCTCCCCGCCTTCTTTACGATGTCCAGCACGGCGGCGATGACTTGCTCCCGGCCGGCCGCCGGAGTGAGCATGCGGATACCGCTCATATTTTCGCTGCCGAAGCCCTTGGGGGCCACGGTCAGCCGGAGACCTTCCCCTTCTATCAGCCGGGTGTGCAGTACCGCGGGGGTATTGTCCCCGGTGTTCACCCGCCGCAGGGGGTCGGATACCACCGACAGCCGCAGCAGGCCCTCTACATACCCCTTGCGCACCCCCTGATTTACCGCCTCCTCTAGCAGGCCGCCGACGATATGTACCTCCTGTCCTACCTCGGCGAAAACCACCGCCATGCCCGTATCCTGACAAACCGGTATATCCAATTCCCCGGCCGCGTCCAGGTTTCGCTCCAGATCGCCCAAAATCTCCCGTCCCAGCGGATCGGTCTCGATTTCTCGGGCGGCGGCCAGACGGCCGGTCAGGTCGCGGGGCAGCGCCTTATTGGCCTCGACGCAAAGGCGGGCGACCGTATCCCGTATCAAATCCACATGTATTTCTCTCATCGCGCTTCCTCTCCTTTTCCTTTACGCCCCTGCCTGCCGCCGGTCTTTTGGGAAAAAATACGATTGTTTCACTTATAAAATGCCCACGGACGCAGCGTCGGATTTCACCACGAACAGCCGTATTAGCAGTTGTATGGGAGAACGGCTCGCCAACAGCCCAATTAGAAAAAACGCTGCCGATCCGTCCGCTTATTCAGTCCGAACCCCTTCGACAGGCAGGCTCGTGAGCCGCTTGGAGGGTCCAGCCTGTTTTAGAGCGGCCACAGAAAAGACCTATGATCCAGCAATCGCAGTACGGCGTTGTCGTCCCCCTGCGTGCGACGGCTGGCTGCTCTACAGGGCGGCTGCGTCCTTCGCCTGGTCCTGCAATTCCTGCTGTGCTTCTTTTTGCTCATTATTTTTAGAAACTTCTCTAGAGCCGCCGCACCCGCACGTTCTGCCGGCGTCCTTCGTTCGTCCATCCATGCGCGCCGTGCCAAAGACTTGCCGGACGTATCGACCCTGACGGCAGACCTTATCGCCGGTCAAGCGCCGTCTCGCCGGCGCAGACCACCAGGACGGGTTCGGCCGATAGGGACAGGGGGTCCTCCCAAAAGACGGCCAAATCCGCGTCCTTGCCCGGCTCTATGGAGCCCACGCGGCCGTCGATGCCGCAGATTTGAGCCGCGCGGATGGTAATGGCGGCCAGGGCGGCGTCTCGCTCCATTCCGTTGCGGACAGCTAGCCCCGCGCAGAGGGGCAGATACTGGATGGGGATCACCGGATGATCGGTGACAATGGCCACAGGCGTTCCGGCCTTGTGGAGCAGGCCGGCCCCGGCCGGCGTAAGGGCTTTGAGCTCGGGTTTGGAGCGGTCGCAGAGCAGCGGACCGCTGAGCACGCCGCAGCCCTCGGCCGCCAGCAGGTCGGCCATTTGGTAGCCTTCGGTGCCGTGCACGATAACGTAATCCAACCCAAATTCCTTGGCGATACGCACGGCGGTAAAAATATCGTCGGCCCGGTGGGCGTGAAAGTGACATTTGATCTCGCGGCGCAGGGCCGGCAGCAGAGCCTCGCATTTCGCGTCGTACTCCGGCGGGTCCAGCTCGGGGTCGTCCTTGGCCTTCTCCTGCTCCTCTCCGTACCGGCGGGCCTTTTCCAGCTGCTCCCGGATGAGGGAGGCGATGGCCATACGGGTCACCGGCGCCTGGCTCTTGCCGTGATAGGTGGACTTTGGGTTCTCGCCCAAAGCGAACTTCATAGCCGCCGGAGCCATAAGGATCATATCGTCCACCCGCCGGCCGCAGGTCTTTAGGGCCGCGAACTGGCCGGCTATGGGATTGGCGCTGCCCGGTCCGGTGAGCACGGTGGTAATCCCCGCTTCCAGGGCCTCTCTGAAGCAGCGGTCGGTAGGATTGACGGCGTCAATCGCCCGCAGCTGGGGGGTGACGGGGTCGGTATCCTCGTTGCCGTCGTCCCCTTCAAAGTCCAGCCCGTCCTCCCACATGCCCAAATGGGTGTGGGCGTCGATAAATCCGGGCAGACAAAGAGCCCCCCGCAGGTCGGTGCTCTCTTCTTCCGCCGCTAGGGCCAGCTCCTCCATCGGTCCGCAGGCGGTTATTTTGTCCCCCTCGACCCGGACGTAGCCCGGGTCAAAAACCCCGGCCGCCGACATGGTCATTACCTTGGCATTAATAAAAAGCATCTGCAACTTCCTTTCGCGTATGCAGCGGCGCCCGCCTTGCCGGCGCAGTTTTTTCGTCCGCAAGGCGCAGCGCGTTCCCGGCGGGAAATTTCAAACGTCAGAACGATGTAAATTTTGTCCGGAATAGATGAAGGGCGCGTCAAAAATCCTCGAAACGCCGGAAATCAGGTTGTCGAGAAAGTCGTTTGAGGAAACAAAGAAGTTTTCGCCCGCCTTCCCCCAAAGGCTGTGGGAGTTGGGGGAAGGCCCCAATCGCGTCCCGCAGGACGCGATTGGCCTGAGAAAACAGAACGCAGGCAGCCGAACCCTCGCCAGGGGTTCTACGGTGTTCCGCGGGAACACGGGGAGGTTTGTGCGGTTTGCGATTTGCCTACTGGTTTTCGCCAAGCTGAAAAATTTATGCTTCGCGTATATCGGCCCAGAAAAGGTGATTGACATGTCAAAAACCCCCGAAATGCGAAAGCGTTTCTTGCGCTTTTTCCTTTCCATCCCTCTGTTCACCGCAGCAACCCATCGTTTTCTGGTTTCAACGCCCTCTGGCGCTCGGACTATAGGAGCGCCTGCCGTAACCCTCTGCTCGCCTACATTATAAAGAAAATGGAACTCCGCTGCAAAACCTTTCGCTTAAGTCAAAAGAATTTCTGAAGCAAACCCTCCCGCCGGGCTAAAAAATTACTGATTCAGCCGCTCGACACTGACTACGCCGGGAATCTTTTCCAGCCGGGCGGCAATATTTTTCAAATGATCCAGGCTTTCGGTGCTGACCGTCATGTCAATGACGCAGTTGCCCCCCTTGATCTCCCGGGCGTTAACCGTGTGCAGCATAACCCGCATACTGGCCAGCGTTACGGTCACGTCGGCCAGCAGGTCGCCGCGGCCGATGGCCAGAACCTGCAATGCCGATTTAAAGGATTCCCGATGGCTTTCCGCCCAGTGGGCCCGGATCCAACGGTCGGGCTCGGCGGCCCCGGACAAATCCTGCGGCACGTTATTGCAGTCCCTTTTATGGATGGAAACGCCGTGGCCCCGGGTGATAAAGCCGATGATGGGGTCTCC
>JAAVYX010000007.1 GCA_022791355.1 Clostridiales bacterium
CTTTTCTTTACGCGAAGAAAAGGACGCAAAAGACGCGCCAAAGGGAAACCCTTTCGACCGGGTTTCCCTCTGGACTCCCTTCCTAAACGACACAAAGGGCTCTGCCCTTTGGAAACCCGCCCTACGGGGTCACTCCCTGTTAGCTGTTCCGTTATCTTCCCTCTCTGCTTCTCAGCTAATGACTGCTATCTTCCCACAAGCAACTGCTTTCTTGCTCTACACTACCGGCGTATAAGTGAAACGTGGTGGCTGTCGTTACCATCAGGATCGGCGGGAGTAGTTCATAGATCAGGTACCTGTTTTATCAGACCGGGTTGCTGAAAGCCACTATAGTACCAGGTCGAAAATTGCATCAATTTTCGGGCTTCCCAGGTTCCTGAGAGACACTACTACCGGCGTAGATATAGGCATTAGCGTGCGGCGGGGGGCGCGGGGGTAGCCACCCCAACCGGAAGGGCGTAGCCCTGGAGGTGGCCGTAGGCGCGAGCGTTTTTCTCCCCCATCTTTTTTCGCTTGCAAAAAAGATGGGGTCGCGCCGCGCGAGCGGTATTGGAGAAAGCAGGAAAGGATATCTGGCGCGAAACCCCTATCTAAATCTAATTATACACATATTAACCGACTATGCGCCTACCACTTAGTAGGGTAAAACAAAAAATTTTAAAGATGGAATATCGAAGAGAATTTTCAACATAAAACTTGACCTGACCGTTCCACTGTTTTATAATAACGTTAGAACAGCAAAGGCGCTGCGTCCGATGGGGTACGCAGCGTCTTTTTTGAAAAACATGTCCCTTTGATAGCGGGGCTGTGCGGCCCCGCGCGGCAGGGTATATGGTTAAGGAGGCTTTCCTATGTCCCATTCCCTTTCGGAGATCTTGCAGTTTATCGAGGAGAACGACATCAAGTTCATCCGCCTGGCCTTCTGCGACATCTTCGGTGTGCAGAAGAACATCGCCATCATGTCCTCCCAGCTGACCCATGCGGTGGAGTGCGGCGTATCCTTCGACGCGTCGGCCATCGGCGGCTTTTCCAACGTGGCCGAGTCCGACCTCTTTCTCTTTCCCGACCTGGACACCTTTTCCCTGCTGCCCTGGCGGCCCTCTCAAGGCTGCGTGGCCCGGTTCTTCTGCCACATCAAGTATCCCGACGGCCGTCCCTTCGAGGGGGACGGGCGGTATCTGCTCCGGCAGGTCATGACCCGGGCGGCCGGCAAGGGGTATTCCTTCCGGGTGGGTCCGGAATGCGAATTCTACCTTTTCAAGACCGACGAGGCCGGCGAGCCGACCTTGGAGCCCCACGATCAGGCGGGGTATTTCGACATCGCGCCCATGGACCGGGGGGAAAACGTCCGGCGGGAAATCTGTCTTACCCTGGAGGAGATGGGCATCCAGCCCGAGCGCTCCCACCACGAACAGGGACCGGGTCAGAACGAGATCGACTTCCACTGCGCCTCTCCCCTGCGGGCGGCCGACGACCTTATGGCCCTGCGTACAGCCGTGAAGGCCGTTGCGGCGGGCAGCGGGCTCTACGCCTCCTTCCTGCCAAAGCCCCTTGACAAGGCCAGCGGCAGCGGTCTGCACATCAACCTTTCCCTCTACCGAAACGGTAAGAATCTGTACGAGGATTTCGCCCTGCATCCCAAAGAGGAGGCCGCCGCCTTTTTGGCCGGTGTGCTGCGGTATGTTTCCGAGATCACGGCCTTCGCCAATCCCCTGCCCGGCTCCTATCTGCGACTGGGAAAAAGCGAGGCCCCGGCGGCGGTCAACTGGTCCTGCCAGAACCGTTCCACCTTGGTTCGGGTGCCGGCGGCCAGCGGCGGCGACTGCCGCATCGAGGTCCGCTCCCCCGACCCCTCCTGCAATCCCTACTTTACCATTGCTTTACTGCTGGAAGCCGGTTTAGAGGGCATTGAGAAAAAGCTGCCCCTCTCCCCTCCTTCCGATTTCAACACCTACACCGAGGATTTAAAGCAGTACGAGCTGACTGTTCTTCCCCGCACTTTGGGGGACGCCTTGGCCCTTGCCGAGTCCAGCGCCTTCATCCGCCGGGTGCTGCCTGAGCAGCTTACCATTCCTTACATTCAGCAAAAGCGGCTGGAGTTCGGCCAGTATGAAAATGCCGGCGGGCGGCGGAACTACGAGATCGGCCAGTATTTTTCCCGTATTTAAGGCGGGTTAAGGCAACGGAAGGAGGGGTGTGTATGGAAAGCGTATTGCTGGTCTGCGACAAAAGGCAGCAGGAGGCGTTGGCGGCCATGTTCCGCGGGAGCGGGTATGATAAGCTGATTTTGGCCCAGAACGCCGGAGAGGCCCGCCGGCAGCTGACGGGTATGGATTTCGGGCTGGTGGTCATCAACACGCCCCTGTCCGACGAATTCGGCCGGGACCTTGCGCTGGACTGCGCCGGTCAAACCACCGCCGGGGTGGTACTGCTGGTTTCCGGTTCCCAGGCGGACAAGCTGGCCGCCGGATTGGAAAGCCGGGGGATTTTCGTCCAGCAAAAACCGGTGGCCCGGCAGGCCCTCTTACAGACCGTCCGGCTGACCCAGGTTTCCCGCGCACGGCTGCTGGAGCTGCAAAAAAAGAACCGGCAGCTCATGGCAAAGCTGGACGACATGCGGTATATCTGCCAGGCCAAATGCGCCCTCATCGCCTACCGGCGCATGAC
>JAAVYX010000042.1 GCA_022791355.1 Clostridiales bacterium
CGACCGGGTGCTGGTGGACGCCCCCTGCTCGGGCGAGGGTATGCTGCGCCGGGAGCCGGCCGCACTGACCCATTGGAGCCCGGAAAACGTGGCGGCCTGCGCCCTGCGGCAGGGGAAAATTTTGGACAGCGCGGCCCTGGCCGTCCGGCCCGGGGGCTGGCTGTGCTACAGTACCTGCACCTTCGCCCCTGAGGAAAACGAGGGAACGGCGGCCGCCTTTCTGGCCCGTCACCCGGATTTTTACTTGGAGGATATACAGGCGCACAATCTGGGCCAGCCCGGCCGGAAAGCCCTTGCGCCGGATTGTCCCGCAGTGGACAAGACCCGCCGCATCTTTCCCCGCATGGGAGGCGAGGGCCATTTTGTGGCCCTCTTCCGCCGCCGGGAGGATACCTGCGCCCTCCAGCCGGCCGCTTTACCCCAAAGGTCCCGCCCCAAACCCGGTAAAGGCCGGCCGCAGGGGCGGGCCGCGTCCGCTGGAGAGGCGGCGGCCTTGGTGGCGGCTTTTTGGAAGGAAAACCTGGAGGGGACGCCTCCCAGCCGGCTGGAGCGTCGGGGAGACAAGCTCTACCTGCCCCCTGCCGACTGTCCCCCGATGGACGGCCTGCGTCTGCTCCGAATAGGCCTGCTGGCCGGGGAGCTTGCAGGCCATCGCTTTGTTCCGGCCCACGCGCTGTTCGCCTCCCCCGCCGTCCGTCCCCAGCGGGCGCTGGAGCTTTCACTGGAGGCCCCTCTGCTGACCGCCTACCTGCGGGGAGAGGAAATCGACGCTGGGCCGTTATCCGACGGCTACGCCGCCCTGCGAGTCTGCGGACTGCCCCTGGGCTTTGGCAAGGTAAGCGGCGGCCGGCTGAAAAACCATTACCCCAAGGGGCTGCGCCTGCGGGGATAAAACGTCGTAAGGCGCTGGGGCCTTTTTCTTTATTCGCTGAATGGGAGGTTTCGCGCCAGATATCCTTTTCTCAATACACCAATACTTGATTTAATAGCGTCTGGCAAGGAAATGGAGTAATATCATGACTACACTTGGCGCGAAGTCTCGCACTTAACTAAATAATCAATACAGAGAAAATCAACTGCGAAATCTCCTACCCAGTTAAAAAGAAAATTTTTGCGTTTGAAGACACGCTCCAGCAAAACAGATAGAAAGAGAGAATGAAACCCGTGCATAAAATTGTGAGAGAAAAATCCTTTTATAAAAACGTGCTGGCCATCGCCCTGCCCATCGCGCTGCAAAACTTTATTGTCTTCGCCACCAGCATGATGGATACCATTATGCTGGGCAGCGTTGGGGAAACTCTGCTTTCGGCTTCGGCCCTGGCCAACCAGCCCTTTTTCATTTTGTCCTTGGTCTGCTTCGGCCTGTCGGGCGGGGCAACGGTGCTGGCCTCTCAATATTGGGGCAAGCGGGACATGGCCTCCATCCGCATGATCTTCTCCATCGTGCTCAAAGCGGCCTTTTTCATCTCGGCCGTCCTGGGACTGGCCGTGCTGCTGGCCCCTGAAACGGTTATGGGCCTATACTCCCAAAACCCCGAAATCATAGCCGAGGGGACCAAGTATCTGCGCATCATCGGCTACGCCTACTTTTTCTTCGGGGTGGGCAACACCCTGCTCTGCTCCATCCGCAGCGTAGAGCTGGTGAAAATATCGGTGGTGGTCAACTCCTCCTCCTTTGTCGCCAACGTCTTTTTAAACTGGGTGCTGATCTTCGGCAACCTGGGCGCGCCGGCCATGGGCATCCGAGGCGCGGCTATCGCCACCTTGACCGCTCGTATCCTGGAGTTTGTCATCACCATGGTCTATGTCCTCTTCATCGATAAGCGGCTGCAAATGCGGGTGCGGGATCTTTTCCGTTTTGATAAGGTCTTTGCCAAGGACCTGCTGGTTTACGGTACCCCCGTGCTGCTAAACGAGGTCATGTGGAGCCTGGGCATCACCCTACAGGCCGCCCTGCTGGGTCATATCGAGTACGCTTCCGGCGATCCTGTGGCCGCAAACTCGGTGACCAGTATGGTGCAGCAGCTTTCCACCATCGTCATCTTCGGTATCGCCAACGCCGCCGCTGTCATGGTGGGCAAGGCCATCGGCGAAAAGGATTTGGAAACGGCCGAGCGCCGGGCCCACACCTTGAAGTATATGAGCTTTATCGTGGGCGCGGCCGCCTGTCTGATTATCCTGCTGCTGCGCAGCGTGGCCGTGGACTTTTACAATATTCCCGAGGCCTCCAAGGCTCTGGCCCGGGATATGATGGTGGTCATGGCCGTCATCACCTTCTTTGTCTCGGTCTCCTCCATCAGCATCGTGGGCATCCTCCGGGGCTCGGGAGACACCCGTTTCTGTCTGACGGTCGAAATGATCAGTCTCTGGCTGGTAGCCTTGCCCCTGGCCTTCATGGCCGCTATGGCCTTTCACTGGCCGGTGCCTGTCGTACTGCTGCTCATGAAGATCGACGAGCCCCTCAAGTGTCTTTTGTGCATGATCCGTATGCGGGGCCGAAAATGGATGAAGTCGGTGGCCCGGGACTTTGAGAAGCCCGAGACCGCCCCGGCGGGCGAATAGGCCGCGGTACCCCCCGAAACGTAACCCTTCCGCATGAACGTCCTTGCAGCTTTGTGGAGGCCCCGGCGCAGACCGCGCCGCCCCCACTTTGGAGCGGCCGTTGTCTCCGGCCGGATGGTGCGATTTTTTCATCCGCGGACCTGCGGCGAGCGCAAAGGGGGACTGACAAGGCCGCAGACCGCCAAAGTCGAGAGCGCGGCCGGCCCTTGGGCCGTCCGTTCAGGCCCCAGGGCGGCTGGCAGACCTGTTGCTTTCTCGGAAGCGGACGGCGCGTATTCCATATATAACCGCAGCGCCCCCTGCCGCGGCTGGCTTTCCGCGTCAGGGGGCGCTCATGTTTGTTTGTGCTATACCGGGCCTATTCCGCCTCGGCCGTATCCCTTATTTTTTACATTTGCCGGTCATACCCTCCACCCGGATTTTCCATACGCCGGTGACCGCCAGACTCCGGGCGACGGCCTCATCGAAACGCTCCATATTGGCCGGGGTGTGCCGCTGGCAGAGCAGCCGCAGGGCGTGGATTTTTTCGGCCTCGTCCCCCACCTCCTCGGCCGTACCCTCCAGAATGGCCGATTCATAAAGGGTGGTAAATTGGTCGGGCGGGCGGCTGGTATCCCCCACGCAGGCAAGGCAGACCCGGGGCGAATACCGCAGACAATCCAGCTTGCGGCCCTGCTTTGCAGTGTGAAAGTATACCAGGTCATCCTGCCGGACGATGGAAAGGGGGACGCAATAGGGCGCGCCCTCCGGGTCGACCATGGACAGGACGGCCCATTCGCATGTATCGGCAATTTTCTCCGCGAAGGAACGGGACGACTCCCGGTCTTTTCTGCGCATAAAGGGCTTACCTCCTTTCAAAATTTCAGCTTTAGCCGGCTGTTTGGGAAACATTGTAGCACATCCTCCTGGAAAAATCCACACCGGCTCGTCAAGTACGGCAGCCGTCCAAGCGGCGGGCCTGGATGAGGTTTAGCGGCCTTTTCCGATTTGGCGGGCGACGGCGCGCCCCTCGATTGGCCGCTCGGTCGGACGGCTATACAGGCGACTGATGTGGGCCGCTCTTCTGTACAGGCTTAGGGCCGCTCCTCCGTTCCCGCCCTTCCGCCCGGCTTAAAGCCCGCTCCTCCTTTCGGCTTAGGGCCGCCCTTCCGTACAGGCTTAGAGACGGCTCCTCCGTAAAGCTTAGCTCCCCTTCCGCGCGGCTTAAAGGCTGTTCCTCTGTACGGACGTTTGGGGTCCCCATTTACCATCGCTGGATTTTTTCGGCCTAGGACAAATGAAAATCCATGAGGCAAGGAGAAAAAAGCGTCTGTTTAACAATACGGCCTGCCGTATTGCGGAGCGCAGTCAGCCAAGCGTTACGCGGCTCGCTCGCGGCCGGCTGCCCAGAACACGGCGGACTGGATGAATTTCCCCTGTACAATTTTTTTGAAGGCAAGGCAGCGCCTGTACAATCCTTGCTGCTGCGCATCCAAACGCCCCCTTGCTTCCTTTGAAAGCAAGGGGGCGTTTTCCGCTAAAAGGCGCGGCGGCCTCCGCCGTCAAGCCTTACGAGCCAGGAGCTTGCAGATTTCCATCACGTCGCTGATGGTAAAGAGCTTGTTGCCGTCCAGGTCGCCCCGTAGCAGCTCCTCCTGTGTGGGAGCCTTGCCGGCCGACTGCCGGGCCAATACCTTGCAGGCCTCCATCACGTCCTGAATCGTGACCTCGCCGCTGCCGTCCATATCCCCGGGTACACAATCCGGTACGGCTTCCGTTACGGTGAGCGCCAGGCTGGCGGTCACCGACGGGTCGCTGCGCAGACTCGCCTTTACTATCACCTTGCCTTCTCCCGACGGCCGCAGCACCCCGTCGAAGCCCACGTGGGCCCGGTCGGTAGGTTTGCCTGTCTCGTCGGTTACCTCCCACTTCACCAGCCTGTTGTTGGCGTAGTCGGGCTGGGTATCGATGTAGAGCTGTAAGGTTCGGTTGAGCGCCACTGCGTCCCCATCTCTCTCGGCGCGGATGCGGATGCTTTCGGGGTCCACCTGCTTCTCGTATACGAACAGCTCGCTGACGGCCACCGCCATACCCTCCGCATGCTCCATGACAAAGAGCAGCCGGTCGGTCTGCACCGGCGCGAATTCGACGGCGTTCATACCGGGCGTAAACCCGGTGGCTTTGCTCTGCCGGCTTACGTTTACATACGCCCTCCCGTCCCAATACTTCACCCGGATACCTATAGGCGCTCTGCATCCCTGATCCGCAAAGAAGGCGAAGGCTACGGAATCGACGGTGGTTGGCTCGGCCAGCTCTACGCCCACTTCCGCGTCGTTTGGATAGAGGCCGTCGGCCTTCCAGTCGGTCCAGGCGCGGGAGGCCGAGGTGAGATCGACAAGGCCGTCGTTGATCTCCATGAACCGGCCGGCATACTTATTGTCGTAGCCGCCCTGCTGGTTCCCGGTGTTTTCGCCTAAGAAGGGCTTGCCGCCCTTGTACCTGGAGGCCAGGTTTTCCTTCTCGTCGCCCGGAACGGCATTGACCAGGGCGCTGATCCGCTCTGCTTCCACCTGAAAATCGGGGGTCGAAGTCGTCCGAATTTATATATGCCAGGATGGCGCTGCGCAGGGCTCTGGCCTCGGGGTAATCGTGCTGTAATTCCTCCAGTCCCATGGACGAGACCATCAGCCTGCCCTCGCCCACCGCCGCCTCGTACAGCAGGCCCAGCCGCTCCAGCTCGCCGAACCCTGTATCGATTACGGTAATCAGCGGCTCTATAGCCTGACCGGAAGGGTTGGTCAAGCTGTCCAGAACCATGGGGCGGCCCAGCTTGGACATGGCCCACCACTGGTAGTCGGTATGATAATCGGTGGGGAAGTTTGCAAACAGGGGGTGGTCGGGGTCCATCAGCAGGCCCATCGAGCCCGGCTGGGTTTTATCGTTGGTGGACCAGAAGGCGGTGGAGAAACGACCGTCCCGGCTTTCGGGCAGGGCGGTTTTAGAGGCCTTGGGACTCAGGAGCACCCTGCCGCCCTCCTCCAAAAGCTGTAACGCCAGCTCGTCCAAATACTCTGTGACGTACACCTCGCCCACGCCGGTCTGCTTACCGTCGGGGTATACCCAGAGGTTGTAGCTGTTCTTTCCCTGCTCACAGGTGATTTCCAGCTTGAGCTGGGTAGCCTTCCGGATGGAGTCCAGCGGAATCGAAAGCCTTCCGGCCCCGGTGAGGCCGCCCTGGGCAAACCGGGCGGATTCGGTCTGTCCCTCGCAGAAGACCTTGCCCTCCTGATCGGTCAGCTGATAGGATACCGCGCCCGTCATATCGCCCTGACCGTAGTTGGAAAGCAGGAGCCGGCCGGTCAGGGTCTCGCCGCTGGTCCAGCAGAACTTCTCGGTTTCCAGCAGGGGGACTACCGGGGCGAAGAAGCTGGAGAAGGCGGCCGGGCCGGCGAAGTCGTAGGGCTTGGGATCGCCGAAGGCGTTCATCATACCCACTAAAGCGGTGCCCTGGCCGGTGAAATCCTGAATGCCCAAAAGGGAAATGCCGTCCATACCCTCGGTGCGCAGCGCCGCCTCGATTTCAGCCTTGTATCCCAGTCTCGACAGCATGCCAGATGCTTCAATGGCCTTTTTCACGTATGCCGCCGAATACCCCTTTTCGGTCAGCCGCTCCTGTACGATGGCAAGATTTCTGGCCTCCAGCACGCCGGTATACTGCTCCGGCTCGGTCAAAAGGTCGGGGAAGACCTGATACTGGCCCACCTCAAAGCTGAAGAGCGGCAGGCCAAGCTTGTTCATCTGCTCCATGACCCCGTCGAAATTTTCGGCGCTGGAGGGATAGCTCTGGTTGAAAAAGCCGTTCAGGCCGCCGAAGGAGCCGCGGAAGGCGGTGCTGCCGTATTTTTCGGCCGTGTAGAAGTCGGCGTTGGGGGAGGGGTCCAGCCCGCCGAAATGGACGTTGGAGCCGGGAGCGTACAGCCGGGTGGGGTCCTTTTCCTTCAGGGCCTTAACCAGCTTGTCGCCCTGGTCTATGTAATCGCTGCCGTTATAGCCCAGCTCGTTGCCGAAGGTAAGCATGACGAAGGAGGGATGGTTGGCGTACGCCTTTAGAATGGCGAAGGCCTCCCTGGTATAGTAGCTCCGCCGGGTCTCGTCTCCCAGCATGGAGCCCTCCCAGCAGGAAAGCTCGGGCTGCAGGTACAGCCCCAGCCGGTCGGCCGCCCGGAAGGCCGCCTCCGGCGGGCACCAGCTGTGGAACCGCACCGCATTGACGCCATACGCTTTATAAGTAGAGAAGAGCTTCTCCCGGCCGGCCTCGTCCATGGGGGCGTAGCCGGTCAGGGGGAAGACGGCGCAGTTAGCCTCGCTGCGCAGGAACGCCTTGCCGCCGTTGATGGTGAAGCTGGCGTTTTCCGAACGGAAGGACCGCATACCAAAGGCCGCCGTCGCCTGCTCGCCGTTTCCCAAGGCCGCCGTCAGCTCGTATAACGGCCGCTTAAACTCGCTCCACAGCTTCACGTCGGCCGGCATGGCGTAGTCGGTCATCGTAAAGGTCTTGGTCTCCCCGGCGGCCAGGGTCACGTCTATCTCCCGCTTGGCCGCTCCCGCAACGCTTACCGTCAGCTTTCCGGTATAGGCCGCGCGGGAGGTATTGGCGATATCCGCCTCTGCCTTGACGCTCTTTAAATCGGCGTTGGGATAGACCCGCAGACCGTCGATGCGGACCTTGTCCCGGATTTGCAGCTTGAACGCGCCCAAGATACCGTTCCAGTTGGTCTGGGTCTCGTCGGTGGCCATGTGGGAATTGGAAATTCCATTGGCGGGCAGGCCCTCGTAGGAATTGTCCACCACAATCGCAATCGCGTTATACTGGCCGAACCGCGGGGCGGCCGTTATGTCGTACTGCTGGGCTACGGGCAGGATGTTGGAGGAGTCGGGGGCCTTTACCTCCGTACCGTTGATGAAGACGCGGGTCTGCCGGGTGCGCTCCATATACAGGGAAATGCTTTTGCCCTGCCAGTCCTCGCTGATATACAGGATCTTCTGATAGGTTGCCGGGCCGGTATAGGTGAAGCGCCGGCTGAGGCGGCTGATATCCTGCTTGGCGTGATAGGCGTCCTTTTTGTTGGTATCCAGGGTGCCGGGCAGGGATACCTTATCGGTCATCTCCACCCCGCCGCTGTAGGCGGCCAGGGCCAGATCCCACCGGCCGCTTAGGCCGTATTCCCGCTCCCCGGCGGCTTCTACGGATTTTATAAAATCATGCATTTCGGTATACATAGCCTGTATTTCCTCTCTCTCGGCAGGGGGATTGGCCGCCCTTTCCAACAGGTCCGCAGCAGCCGTCTTATCCCCTGCGCTTTGGATTTGGCCGGCCAGGGTCCTAAGCTCGGCCGTCAGGGCTTGCAGGTCGGCCCTGGTATAGGTCTTGGCTTTCGCCGCAAAGGCCTCGCGGGCGGCGGCCATATCCCGGCCGACGGCTTGGTAATCCGCCTCCTCTAAACCGTTTTGGTTTAACCGGTTCTGAAAGCCTTCCAGGGCTTTTTCAAAGTCTTCCGCGTCTGCGGCCGAATAATCGCCGACCTCGTCGCCAATCGTGGCCTACCGCAGCAGATTTACGGCGTTTTCATACTGACTGAAGGCCTCCACAACAAAAAGGTCGCGGGTGCGCACGGCGACCTCCGCAATCGCCGTATTGGCGCTGGAGGCCTCCAGGGAAACGATTTGGATATACCGGGCGGCTTTTTCCTCCATATCCACGACGGTGGGGTTCCGGCTGGTATCCCCCGTAAATGAGGCGGCCAGCTCCAGCATATCCGGACTGTCCCCGATGTCAACCTGACCCTTGGTAAGCTTGCCGGCGTTGGCGTCGGGCCGGGGGGCGATGGTCAGGGTGTGCAGGGACAGCTTTTTTTTGCAGCTCGATGGTCAAAACATGGGGGAAGGGGGCGTTTTCCGGGGTCCATTCGGAATGCCACAGGGTGTTCGGGTCCCCGTCTGTGGCGTTGACCGGCGGACAGGTAGAATTGTAGCTGTTGGCCTCGGCGCGCATCATAAACGGGGGGACCTGGGCCGTCGGGGGACCTTCCTCCTCCGGCCGGGAAAAGGCGGTGCGCTTTATCTCGGAAACGGCGGTATTGGCCGAGGTGGCCTCCAGAGAATGGATCTGGACATAACGGGATTCGGTCCGGTTCAGGCTTACCACAATGGGATTTTCGCTGCCGTCCCCTGTGAAATCAGTCACAAGCGCCATATTTTCCAGATCGCCGCCGGCGTAAATCCGACCCTTTTTGATCCGGCCGGCCTGGGCGTCCAGCCGGGGAGAAATGGATATGTCGTTCAAAAGGTTTTTTTGATACAGGTCGATGGTCAGAATATGGGGGAAAGGGATCGTTTTCCGGTACCCATTCGCTGTGCCAGATACTGTCCGTCCGCCCGTCCAAAACGTTCCCGGGCGGATAGCCGGGGTTATAGCTGTTGGCCGTGACCGTCATTTCGGACTGGGGAATTTCCACAATCTCGTTTGACCCGGTCTGCCTGCCGCCGTCCCGGCCGAAGGGCTGTAAGGCCAGGGCCGGCGTCAGGGCGGATACCGCGATGAGGGCGCACATAAAGGCTGAAAACGCAGCGCGAAAATAGGACTTTGTCATGTTGGATTCCTCCTTGAGTGGTCTCTACTATACGGCGTCCCCAAATTCTATAGGCAGTATAACATGCAAGCTGCATATTTTGAGTGCGGATAATTGCCGGATTTATATGGATTATTGGCATGCAAAAAATGGGATATTATAATAGAAACCAGAAGAATGGAGGCGGGATAGGTGGAAAAAAACTGCAATATTGTCCTGCCGGAGCAGATCCTGCGCTCCCTGGAATTTCCCCACAGCTTTGTAGTCAATCGGGCGGGCTGTTACACAAAGCCAAAGGATTATCATATGGACAATGTGGTTTTGGACGAGGCCGTGTTGAGCCTGTGTCTGGACGGCGAGGGCTATGTGGAGTATAAGGAAAAGCGGCATACCATCCATCGGGGGGATATGATTTTCCTGGAGCCCCAGACCCTGCACAGCTACGGTACCGACGATCCGGCCGCCTGGACCATCGTGTGGGCCCATTTCAGCGGCGCGGGCTTGCCGGGCCTGCTGCGCCTTTTTAAAAAGTACGGCATCAACCATATTTTTCATATGGAGGACTTCCAGTACGCCGCGGAGGCGCTGAACAGAGTCATTCTCCTGGTGCGGCCGCCCTACGCCGCCGTCAATCTATACAAGGCCTGCTGCAAGCTGGAAATGGTCCTTTTAAGCTTTTTTGAGGCCTATCCCCGCAGTCTGGCCAAGGACAGCCGGTATAAAGACGAGGCCGTGCGCTTCATGCAGGAAAATTTATATCGCTGATATGGACCTGCAAGCCCTTTCCCAGCACCTGGGCGTCTCCACCTTCCACACCATCCGCATTTTTAAAACCGTCCTTTTATGCACGCCCATGCGGTATTACAACATGCTCCGCCTGCATGAAGCCGGCCGGCTACTGCTTCATACCAACTGGACGGTGGAGGAAATCAGCCGGCGGCTGGGCTACAGCAGCCAGTTTTATTTCTCTCAGCAGTTCAAGAAGAAAATGGGGGTTTCCCCCAGCGCGTATAAAAAGCTTATGAACGAGCGGGATTGACATGGGGTGTAAACCCCTTAAAGCCTGTAGATTTCTCTGCGGCGCGGCAGGCGAACAGCCTATGGCTGTACAGGCGACTACGGTTCTAAAGCGCCGTGACCGCCAAAACGTCCAAGGTTCATATAGATGGGCGGAGCGAAATCGATTCGTCGTTCTTATCCTTTCAAACACACGACGGCCCCATAGAACCGTAAAAAATGCACGGGGTATTGGCCCCGTGCATTTTATCTTTCCTTTCTCCATCGTCCGGCGCTGAAAAATATGCGTCTGCGGCGCTGAACGGGACAAGCTTTTCTCCGGTCA
>JAAVYX010000043.1 GCA_022791355.1 Clostridiales bacterium
GTCGTCTGGGCAGCCTTGCGGGGGTCAGCGTCAAAACGGTCTACGCCCCTTCCAGTAAATAAAAGCCTGCGCCTTCGGGAAACGGGAGAGCCGAGGAAGCCCTCCGGCCGGCAAAGCTTTACCGCCTGCCGGCAAATACAGTACGGCGCGCCGCCCCTCTCTGCAAACGGCCTTTTGCAGTTTCGCATACCGGTTAACAGTCTGCGCCTGCAAGGGCCAAAAGGCCGCCTGTACGAGATCAACAACGGCCGCCGTGCCAAGCCCATAAAAAGCGCCGGCGGTATTTTCCCACTCCCCCTCCTGCAATCTCCTGCGAAATCCTTTGCGCAGCATCCCGCCCTTTCGTTACGATAGAACAATTCTTGGATTTAAAGGAGGCCCTATGCAAGAACGCCTGTCTGTTCCCGCCGCCTGCGCCCTCGTCGACCGGCTGGAAAGCGTCCATTCCCTCGCGCGGGAGGAATACGCGGCCCTGCTGGCCGCCCGTTCCGACGAGCTGGCCGCCTACCTCTTTGCAAAAGCCCGGGCTGACGCCGAGGGGCGCTTTGGTAAAAAAATCTATATCCGCGGCCTGATCGAGTTTTCCAACCACTGTAAAAACGACTGCTATTACTGCGGCATCCGCAGGAGCAATCGGGCCGTTTCCCGTTACCGGCTGGACAAGGAGCAGATTCTCTCCTGCGCCGCCCTAGGCTGGGAGCTGGGCTTTCGCACCTTTGTCTTACAAGGGGGAGAAGATCCCTATTTCACCAGCCGGCGGATGGCGGATATCGTGCGGGCCCTCAAGGCCGCCCATCCCGACTGCGCCGTCACCCTGTCCATGGGGGAGCTGAGCCGGGAGGACTACCGGCTGCTGCGGCAGGCCGGAGCCGACCGCTATCTGCTCCGCCACGAGACGGCCGACCCGGTTCACTACGCAAAGCTCCATCCCCCCCGGCAGACCCTGGAAAGCCGTCTGGCCTGTCTTGCCGCCCTCAAGGAGCTGGGCTATCAAACCGGCGCCGGTTTTATGGTGGGCTCGCCCTATCAGACCTTGGACCATCTGGCCGGGGACCTCTGTTTTTTGCAGGACTTTCGGCCCCAGATGGTGGGTATCGGCCCCTATCTCCCCCACCACCAGACCCCCTTTGCCGGTCAGCCGGCCGGCAGTATGGAGCTGACCCTCTTTCTCATCGGCCTGTGCCGCCTCATGCTGCCCGGCGTACTCCTTCCCGCCACCACGGCCCTGGGCACCATCCATCCCGAGGGACGGGAAAAGGGGATTCTGGCTGGGGCCAACGTGGTCATGCCCAACCTGTCCCCCCCCGACCGCCGGGACAGCTACGCCCTGTACGACAACAAGCTGAACACCGGAGCCGAGTCGGCCGAAAAGCTGGCCGAGCTGAAGGCCCGCCTCGCCCGTATCGGCTATACCGTCGCCATAGACCGGGGCGACTATACCGGTTCGTAGCAACCCGAAGGTATGCGCAATAGAGTCTGTTATAAAACGGTCGAAAAGCCGGATGATTGTTCAGGAGCAGGTGAATACAAAGACGAAACCCCAAGAAAGGCTTTCGCCTTTGGAGGATTTCGGATCCTGCAACTGCCTGTCCATGGACATAATGACCTTTTGCGGCCTTTTAAGTCAGACGCTGGAGAAAAGCCGTCTGCGCGGCCCCTTTCCCGCCGCTTTGCGTCGTCTGCTTCCGTCCTGCGGCAAGCGTCTCCAATTTTTCCGACCCGGCGGAACATCCCTGCCGCATAACGATATTTCCCACCCGCGCATACCGGCCTGCAAACCAACGGAACGCCGTTACGGCCCGCCGCCGGCAGAACCGACGGCCGCCGATTCTACAGCTCATTCTACAGCTAGGAGGAACCCATATGTACGATCCCAAATCCTTAAAGGCAACCGAGTTTATCGACGATACCGAAATCAAGGAATCTCTGGCCTACGCCGCGGCGCACAGGGAGGACGAGGCCCTGTGCATGTCTATTCTGGAGAAGGCCGCCCTCTGCAAGGGCTTGTCCCACCGGGAGGCCATGGTGCTGCTGGAAAGCGAGCTGCCGTCGGTCCGGGAGAAGTGCTTCGCCCTGGCCGAGGAGATCAAAAAAAGGTTCTACGGCAACCGCATCGTCATGTTCGCTCCCCTCTACCTCTCCAACTACTGTATTAACGGCTGCCGTTACTGTCCCTATCACGCCAAGAACAAGAGCATCTGCCGCAAAAAGCTGACCCAGGAGGAAATCGTACGGGAGGTCACGGCCTTACAGGATATGGGCCATAAGCGGCTGGCGCTGGAGACCGGGGAGGATCCCAAAAACAACCCCATCGAATACGTGCTGGAAAGCATCAAGACCATTTATTCCATCAAGCACAAAAACGGGGCCATCCGCCGGGTCAACGTCAATATCGCGGCCACGACGGTGGAAAACTACAGAAAGCTCAAGGAGGCCGGCATCGGCACCTACATCCTCTTTCAGGAGACCTATCACAAGGAAAGCTACGAATATCTCCATCCCGCCGGCCCCAAAAGCGACTACGCCTACCACACCGAGGCCATGGACCGGGCCATGGAGGGGGGGATCGACGACGTAGGCTGCGGCGTGCTCTTCGGGCTGAATCTGTATAAGTATGATTTTGTGGGCCTGCTCATGCACGCCGAGCATCTGGAGGCCGTCCACGGGGTAGGCCCCCACACCATCAGCGTCCCCCGCATCTGCCCGGCCGACGATATTGACGTGAACGAATACTCCAACGCCATCCCCGACGATATTTTTGAAAAAATTGTAGCCGTCCTCCGTATCGCCGTGCCCTACACCGGCATCATCATGTCCACCCGGGAGTCGGCCCGGGTGCGGGCCGCGGCCCTGCGGCTGGGCGTGTCCCAGATCAGCGGCGGCTCCCGCACCTCGGTGGGCGGCTACGCCGAGGGCGGCGCGGTCAACCGGGACGACGAGCAGAACTCCGCCCAGTTCGACGTCAGCGACACCCGCACCCTGGACGAGGTGGTCAACTGGCTGCTGGGTATGGGCTACATTCCCAGCTTCTGCACCGCCTGCTACCGGGAGGGCCGCACCGGCGACCGGTTCATGCGGCTGGTCAAGTCGGGGGCCATCGCCAACGTCTGCCACCCCAACGCCCTGATGACCCTCAAGGAATATCTGGAGGACTACGCCTCGGCCGACACCCGTAAAAAAGGCGAGGCCCTCATCGCGGCCGAAATTCCCAAGCTGCAAAACGAGAAGGTCCGGGGCCTGGTGGAGCAGCACATGACCGAGCTGCACAACGGCCAGCGGGATTTCCGCTTTTAGCGTCCGTTTGAAAACAGACTCTAGAGCGTGTCCTCAAGCGTCAGAACGAGATAGTAAGGAGGCCGTACTCATGAGCTTAACCAACACGCCATCGGCCAACCGGCTGCACATCGGCATTTTCGGCCGGCGCAACAGCGGCAAATCCAGTCTGATAAACGCCCTCACCGGTCAGGATACCGCCTTGGTGTCCGACCGGGCCGGCACCACTACCGACCCGGTTTACAAGGCCATGGAAATCCACGGTCTCGGCCCCTGTATGCTCATAGATACCGCCGGCTTCGACGACGAGGGCGACCTGGGCCGTATGCGGGTGGAGGCCACCGAAAAGGCGGCCGAAAAAACCGAAATCGGCCTGCTCGTCTTTTCGGCCGCGGCCGACCCCGCCGACCTCTCCTATGAAAAGGTCTGGGCCGAAAAGCTGAAACAAAGGCAGATTCCCCTGTTGGTTCTCGTCAATAAAACCGACCTGTCGGTCTCCGAGCCCCTTCTTGCCGCCATCCGGCAGGAAACCGGACTGGAGCCTTTGTGTGTCAGCGCCCGCACCGGCGCGGGCATGGACCGGGTGGTCCCGGCCCTCATCCGCCTGCTCCCCGCCGACTTTGGAACCGATACCATCGCCGGCCGGCTGGTCTCCCCCGGCGACACGGTTTTACTGGTCATGCCCCAGGACATCCAGGCTCCAAAGGGAAGACTGATCCTTCCACAAGTACAAACCATCCGGGATTTGCTGGATCACGCCTGCATCGTAACCTGCTGCACGGCCGACGGGCTGGACGGCGCTCTGGCCGCTCTGTCAAGCCCTCCCAAGCTGATTATAACCGACTCGCAGGTCTTCCCCCTGGTCTACGAAAAAAAGCCGGCAGACAGCCTGCTCACCTCCTTCTCGGTGCTCTTTGCCGCCTACAAGGGGGATATCGACGCCTTTGCGGCCGGCGCGGCCGCCATCGACCGGCTGACCCCCCAGTCCCGCGTCCTCATCGCCGAGGCTTGCACCCACGCTCCCTTGTCAGAGGATATCGGCCGGGTCAAGCTGCCCCGTATGCTGCGAAAGCGGGCGGGCCAGACGCTGGAGGTGGACGTCGTAAGCGGCGCGGACTTTCCGGAGGACCTTTCCCCCTACGATTTGGTAATCCACTGCGGCGGCTGCATGTTCAACCGAAAATACGTCCTCTCCCGCCTGGAGCGGGCCGGCCGGCAAGGCGTACCCATGACCAATTACGGGGTTGCCATCGCCAAGCTCACCGGTATTCTGGATAAAATCACCTGGTAAACGCCGGGCAAAGGAGGCGCTTATGCGTATTCTCATCGATGCGGACGGCTGTCCGGTCGTTGATCTGGCCATCCAGGCCGGCCGGCGGCGGGGGCTGCCCGTCCTGCTGTTCTGCGATACGGCCCACGTATTTTCCCGGCCGGGCGCCGAGACCGTCACGGTCTCCAAAGGAGCCGACAGCGCCGATTTCGCCTTGGTCTCCCGGCTTCAGCCGGGGGACGTGGTCGTCACCCAGGATTACGGTCTGGCCGCTATGTGTCTGGCCAAGGGCGGCCGTCCCATAAGCCAGAACGGATTATGCTACACCGCCGAAAATATCGACGCTCTGTTAGCCGCCCGGTATGAAACCAAGCGGACCCTGGCCGCCGGCGGCCGGACAAGAGGTCCAAAAAAGCGGCGGGAGAGCCAGAACGCCGCCTTTGCGGCCGCTCTCTCCCAGCTTTTGGACCAGAAAGGGTAGACGGGCAAAAGGCTGTCCGATACGGCCGTCATACGTCTAATATACAGGAGGGATACCTGTGCTTAACCCATCGCTGTTCCAGCTTCCGCCCCTGCCGGACAACCCGGCGGCTGATGAAGTCGTGGAGGTTCTGGCCGAGGGACCGGACTGCCGTATCGAACGCATCGTCTCTTTTGGACGAAGCTCCCCTCCAGACTTCTGGTACGACCAGAAGGAGGACGAGTGGGTAACTCTTTTACAGGGCCGGGCCGTCCTGGATTTGAAAGGCCGCACCCAGACCCTGCATACCGGTGAGCAGCTTCTCATACCCGCCCGTCGGCGGCATCGGGTGGCATATACCAGCGCGCAACCCCCCTGTATCTGGCTGTGCGTTTTTGGACGGTTAAAATAATTTTTCATTTTTTTCAAAAAAACACTTGCAATTTGTCTGCTGGATGTGTATACTATATTAGTAATCTCAAATAGGATATATCGCGGGATGGAGCAGTTGGTAGCTCGTCGGGCTCATA
>JAAVYX010000044.1 GCA_022791355.1 Clostridiales bacterium
GGGGTGCGCAGCTCGTGGGATACCGAGGAGATAAAATCGTTTTTCATATTCTCGGCCTGGCTGAGCTCGCTGGCCATATAGTTGATGGAATCGCAGAGCTCGCCCACCTCGTCGTTTTTCTGGACGTCGATACGGGCCTTGAAATCCCCCAGTGCGATACGGCGGGCGATGTTGCTGACCTCCCGGATGGGCTTGACGATAGACTTGATAAAATACAGCCCCGAAAAGGAGGCGAAGAGAATAATGCCCAGCCCCACCGCAATAGTCACGCTGAGGATCACCGCGATGTGCCGGTTGACCCGGTCCATAGACACCACCCAGCGCACGGCCCCCTTGGAGCCGTTGCCGTAATCGGCCAGCATGGTGGTGCCGGCCATGATCTTTTCGCCCGACGCCGTCTGTCCCTTCCAGACGCCGGCGTTGGATTTCTTGGCGATCTCATAGTCGGGCATGCGCTCGGCCGAGGTGGCAAAGCCGGTGGTGGTCACCACAATGTTGCCGTCCCGGTCCAGCACCTGGAGCTCCACCTTATTCTTAAACCCAAACTCCTCGCACAGCTCCTTGGCCGCGGCGTAAAAATTCTCGCCCCTCGAGGACATGTTCAGACTGCTGACAAAGTGCTGGGCGTAGCCGCCGGCCGCGTCCCGCACCCCGTTTTGAAAGTAGCTGATGAAAAAGAAGGCGAAAGCGACCTCCACCGCCACGACGACGCCGATAATCACCACCAGCACATTGATCAGCCAACGGCGGGTAATGCCTTTAACCTTTATAATCATCTCCATGGCGGAAGCCTCCCTTCTTATTTGATTTTGATGAAAAAGCCTGGGGCCGCGGCGAAAAAAAACGGACGCGTGCGCGGAGACAGATAATTACAGGATGGGGAAATGCAAAAAGTCCCGCCGTATTTTCGGGTTTGAGGCCGTGAAAATGCCCTGGCCGCACGGCTCGGACGTCGTTTTGCCCATCTGGACTCATGTTCCAGGCCAAAATCCGGCTTTTCTCCGGCTTTAAGACCCGCTCCAGTTTGACCCCCGTTTTTTCCAAAAACCAGCCTGTTTAAACAAAATCTCATCGTTTTCGTTTGCATACGCGCGCTTAAGCTTCGGTAGACCATTTATATCCCATACCCCACACCGTAACCAGATGCTTGGGTGCGGAGGGTTGGTCCTCGATCTTCATGCGCAGGCGGCGGATGTTTACGTCCACGATTTTCTCCTCGCCGAAATAAGCGTCTCCCCACACCCGGTTGAGAATATCGGTGCGGCTCAGGGCCGTATCGGGATGGGTGAAGAAATACTCGATAATCTGGAACTCCACCTGGGTAAGCTCGATGCCCTGACCTTTTTTCAAAAGGGAACGGCGGCGCAGATTGAGGCTGAAATCTCCCAGGGTGATCTCGTCCTCGGTCTTTCTGGACGGACTCTGGCTCTGCATTTCCACCCGTCGGTAGAGGGAATCCACCCGGGCCACCAGCTCGGAGGGACTGAAAGGCTTGGTCACATAGTCATCCGCCCCCATCATCAGGCCGCTGATTTTATCCATCTCCTGGGTCTTGGCGGTCAGCATGATAATACCTAAAGTAGCCGAACGCTTGCGCAGTTCTTTACAAAGGGTAAACCCGTCCATACCGGGCATGGAAATATCCAGCAGGGCGATTTCAAAGTTTCCCTGCTCCTCTTCAAAAATCCGCAAACCATCCTCGCCGGTGGGGGCCTCCACCGTCTCGTATCCCGCCCGGTTGAGGTTGATGACCTCGAATTCCCGAATAGCCGTCTCGTCTTCTACAACCAAAACCCGTTTCATGCGCGATCCTTCTCCTTTTCCGAAAAAGCCTTCTATTATGACGCAGTTTGTTCCAAAAAGACCGTTTGCTGAAAAACAATATGAAAACGTTTCGCCCGCCTGTAAGGGGGAGACGGCGAGGCCGGGGGAAAAGCCCCGTCCGCGTCCCGCTGGAGGCGCAAATACAAAGCGCAGGAGTCCCCCGCAAAAATCTACGATATCAGTCCAAAGCACTCCCGCAGGGCTTGCTCGGTCAGGGCGTACACGCCGTTGGAGGCCATGATTTTACCCACATAATACAGGCCTCCGCGATGGGCGAGTTCAATATATCCCTCCCACTCCTCGGGATTTCTGGCCTCCCATTCCCGCTTGGAGACCAGCTGAAGGGTCAGCAGCTCCTCCTCCCGGTTTTTGCCCACGGGATTCCAGACATAGAAGCTGCGCTGCTTGGAGCTGGACTGCGCGCCTACGGTTACATTGATCGTATTGTCGCCCTGCCACTGGGCGGGGAACCGCAGAAAGTATTCGTTTTCATAGTCCATAAAGGCCGAATAAACGTTGGTAAAGCGTTTGCCGTCATAGTTGCGCCAGGCGGTCAGATAGAGCTTCTCGCTGTCGGCCGTGGCGTCGTAGCCCGGCAGGGGGATCATCAGAGGCATTTCCAGCACTCCGTCCCCATCCACGTCTCGAGAGACGGCGGCCGCCGGCCGCCGGGTGATGTCGTTGATTCGGGTGATATTGTCGTGGAAGGGGGAGATTAGCCGGCTCATGGGCTGAAGACTGTCCTCGTTTTCCTGTACCAGCTCGGTATAATAAACGATTTCGGTAATCATAGCCGCCGAGCCCTTGTAGGCGTCCACATAAACGGCGGGGGTCCCGTCCTTGAGATACCCGGCCTTGGGGGCCTGATAGGCGGTGACCGTACCGTCCAGGCTCACCATACCCTCCTCCTGCACCCCGCTCACACCAAGGGAAATCAGTTTGGCCGAGGCCGCCTTATCGGCGGTGCTCAGGTTGAAAAGCAGCAGCTGGGGCTGGCTGCGCCCGGCAATCAGGTTGCAGACGGCATATTGGGTATAGTTTTCCTGTATGCGTTGGATCAGGCCGCCCTCCCGCAGGGAATAGGCCGAAAGCTTTTTTTCCAGCGTGGTGTATTGGGTCCAGCCGATCATAATTTCGTCCCGGCCGTCCCCGTCCAAATCCGCGAAGGAAACCTGATTGACGGTGCCGGACAAAAGCAGCTCGGTCATGGGCTGCCAGACGCCGCCGGCCCGGTCGATGAGACTGACGTGGAGCTTGGCCGTCTTATCCGACTGCTCCGATTCGGGTATATAAAAGGCCAAGGCCTCGTCCTCCCCGTCCCCGTCGCTGTCGTGTAAGATAAAGGCCGAGCGGTAATCGCCGGTTTGCGGGTACTTGAGCTGGATGCCGCCCACCCCGTTTTTCTCCAGCGCCTGCTGGATTTCATACAGCTCTCCCGTAGGCTTGGGAGGCCGCAGCATCCCGTCCACATCCGAGCTCACATAACCGCAGGAGGAAAAGGAAAGGCAGCAGGCCGCAGCCAGCAGACCGCATATCCATCGTTTATAAGTGATTCGACCCATGCGTTCTGATCCTCCTTCCTTGAATGTTAGATTTTATAATGTTATCTAAGATAGAATTTTCGTGGCAGACCGTTCTATTTTTCGTTAGCGGGAGGTTTCGCGCCAGGTTTCCTTGTATGGATTCTCCATTCACCGGTCGCGAGGCGCGATATCCTTTTCTTTGTACGTAGAAAAGGATACAGAAGACGCGCTCCTGGAAATCCTTTCGACCGGGTAAGAGGAAAACCGAAAGTTCTCCCTTTCTAAACGACGTAGGGGATTCCCGTCCCACGGGACCTCGCCCTATACGTTTATCTTTTACTCTACATTCTTCCCCTCAATCGCCGGCTGCTTCTCTTTTGCTTCCTGCCAGCTGTTGCTATCGGGATCTTCCTACTGCTGGCAAATCTCAGTTTCCTTCTAACCTCGTAGCTCTGAGCCGGGTCAGTTGTTGCTTGGAATAGAGGCTTTGCTCCAGATTTCTCTTTGCTCTATCCCCTGTCCCTTAACGACAGTCTGTTTTCCTGCCGCTTCCCGCTAAATAGAGCTGCCGTTTCTTACCCGCTACCGGCGGGTCAGCGAAACGTAAAAGGTTAAAGCTCACGTCAGCGTCGACGGAAATTAACCGCAAGCAGCCGGAGGCGTCCGGAAGGGCGTAGCCCTGGACGCGGTCAAGACGGCGGCCGTAGGCTCCGTTGGACGCCGCAGGAGATTGCGTTTTTCTCCCTCTCTTTTGCCAAGGGACAAAAGCAGAGGGGCTAGAGGCGCTTTAGCGCCGAAACGCCAGACGCTGCTACTAGATAGGGTATTGGCGTATCCATAACAGGAAATCTGGCGCGAACCCTCCCGACTACTAAAAAAGAAAAAGCAGAAAACGGAAGAGAAACCTCCCACTTTCTTTAAAAAAATGAAAACCTGATTTCTCGCCCATCAAAACCGCTTGTCGGTTATTATACCATACTTTCTTTCATATTTGAACGGATTTTCCATTTTCGCAGCAACTATTTTTTCCGTCAATACAAAAAAGCCGGCGGCTCCTCCCCTGGGAGAAACCGCCGGTCTGAAGGCCGTGATGGTATGATTCGGCATATAGCCGCGACGTGCATAAATTCCTGCCCAGCAGCCGCTTTACCGTTATTCCTTGATCAGACAAACCCCGTCCATTTCCGCCGGCTGGGCAAGCCCCAGCATGTGCAGCATGGTGGGCGAAATGTCGCAAAGCCGGCCGCCCTCCTTGAGCCGGCAGGGGTATCCCACCACGCAGAAGGGGACCGGGTTGGTGGTGTGGGCGGTGAAGGGGGACCCGTCGGCCGCGGCCATCTGGTCGGCGTTGCCATGGTCGGCGGTGATGATGACCGCGCCGTCCATGGACAGGGCGGCTTCCACCACCCGGCCCACGCAGGCGTCCACCGTCTCGACGGCCTTGACGGCCGCCTCGAAGATACCGGTATGGCCCACCATATCGCAGTTGGCAAAATTCAAAATAACTACGTCGTACTTGCCGCTGCGGATGGCCTCCACCACCTTATCGCAGACCGGAATGGCGCTCATCTCGGGCTGCAAATCAAAGGTAGCAACGTCGGGGGTGGGAACCAGGATCCGGTCCTCGCCCGGGAACTTGACCTCCTCGCCGCCGTTGAAGAAGAAGGTGACGTGGGCGTACTTGGTGGTCTCGGCGATGCGCAGCTGGGTCTTGCCGGCCTTGGAAAGGGTCTCGCCCATGGTCATGGTCAGCTCCTTGGGGGCGAAGGCCACATGGACGCCCGGCATGGTGGCGTCGTACTCGGTCATACAGACGAAATACAGGGGCAGCAGGCCGCCCCGGCGCTGGAAGCCGTCGAAGGCGGGGTCTACAAAGGCGCGGGTGATCTCCCGGGCCCGGTCGGGCCGGAAGTTGAAGAAGATCACGCTGTCTCCCGCCGACACGGCCTGCCCGCCGCCGATCACGGTGGGAATCAGGAACTCGTCGGTGATGTGCTTGCCGTCCTCGTCGATGGTCTCGTAGGACTTCTTGACGGCGGCCGCGGCGTCGTCGGTCATGATACCGTCGCCGTAGACCATGGCGGCGTAAGCCTTCTCCACCCGGCCCCACTGGGTATCCCGGTCCATCCCGTAATACCGGCCGGCCAGGGTGGCAATTTGACCCACGCCGATTTCCTCCATCTTACGCTGCAGCTCTTCCACATAACCGGCGCCGGAGGTGGGAGAAACATCCCGGCCGTCCAGCAGGGCGTGGACGTACACCCGGGAAAGCCCCTGGTCCTTGGCCAATTTCAGCAGAGCGAAGAGGTGGTCCTGATGGCTGTGCACGCCGCCATCGGACAAAAGCCCCAGCAGATGCAGGGCGGAATCGTTTTTCCGGCAGTTCTGCACGGCCTCCAGCAGCACCTGGTTCTGGAAAAAATCCCCGTCCTGAATGGACTTGGTGATACGGGTCAGCTCCTGATAGACCACCCGGCCTGCGCCGATGTTGGTATGACCCACCTCGGAATTGCCCATCTGCCCGTCGGGCAGGCCCACGTCCATGCCCGAGGCCCCGATCTGGGTCAGGGGATACTCCTTAAAAAATTTGTCCAGATTGGGGGTTTTGGCGGCCGTAATCGCATTGCCCTTGGGGGATGGGTTGAGGCCGAACCCGTCCATAATGGTTAAAACCAGAGGTTTTTTCTTTTCACTCATTTCGTTGTTCTCTCCTTTTTTGAGGACATAAGGATTTGGCTTTGTTTTTTTATTCTTCTGAGGGAGTTTGCTGCAAAACTGCTTTTCTTTTATTTTTGAGTGGGAGGGAGGTTTCGCGCTAAATTTCCTTATCTGAATACTCCAAAAGCCTATCTAGTAGCGTCTGGCGTCCCGGCGCTAAAGCGCCTCTAGACCCCATCTTTTGTCACGCGACAAAAGATGGGGGAGAAAAACGCTGTCGCCTGCGGTATCCTACGGAGCCTACGGCCGCCGCCTTGGCCACCTCCAGGGCCGCGCCCTTCCGGTTGGGGGGTCTTACCCCCGTGACCCCCGCTGGCGACGTGGCCTGCGAGAAATGCAGCGAATACTGCCTCTCAGGAACCTGAGAAGCCCAAAAATCGTACCAATTTTTGGTCAGGAACTTGAAAGGCTCTCAGCAACCCGGCGGGATGTAACAGGAACCTGGTCTATGAGCTCGCCTACGGCCACCTACGGGACTACGTCCCTCCGATTGCCTCCGGTTGACTCCCGCCGACACGAATCAGAGCTTTAGTTGGCTACGTTTCACTTATCCGCCGATAGCGTGTTAAGGACGTTAGCTTCTATAGCAGAGAGGTAAAGGAAAGCAAAGGGTCATCGACAAAGTTTTAATAGACCCGGTTCATAGCTACGGGAGCGGATGTTAGAAGAGGCCAACTAGGAATGGGGAGAACCTGTTAGCAGCTACTAGCGGGAAGCGTTAGGTTAGCAGCCTTTACTTGAGGGGAAGAATGTAAAGTTAATGATAAGGTTACAGGGAGGTA
>JAAVYX010000045.1 GCA_022791355.1 Clostridiales bacterium
GTGCGGGCACTGCCCGGTAAGCTGTGTGCTTGTTTTTTCGCAGGTAGAGTTACCGAGCGCAAGAGGCGGCCCCGAGCAGCCGGCCGACAACGTCTGGGTGCGGGCACTGCCCGGTAAGCTGTGTGCTTGCTTTTTCGCAGGTAGAGTTACCGAGCGCAAGAGGCGGCCCCGAGCAGCCGGCCGCCAACGTCTGGGTGCGGGCACTGCCCGCATGCAAGGAGTGATTGTTTTATTATGGAAATATTGCTTGCTGTAGGAATTGTGGCCCTCATCGGCCTGATTGCGGGCCTGGGCCTTTCCAGCGCCTCGGCCGCCCTGGCGGTGCCTGTGGATGAAAAGACCGAGTCCCTGCGCGCCGCCCTGCCGGGGGCCAATTGCGGGGCCTGCGGCTTCTCGGGCTGCGACGGCTACGCCGCCGCCCTGGCCGAGGGGAAGGCCGACCCCAACCGCTGCGCGCCCGGCGGCCCGGATACGGCCGCCGCCCTGGCCGACTTGCTGGGCGTGGAGGCCGGCCCCATGAAAAAGAAGGTGGCCATGAACCTCTGTAACGGCAGCAACCGTCATGTTTCGCCTAAATTCGATTACCAAGGTACGCCTTCCTGCGCGGCGGCCAGTATGTTTTTCGCTGGAAACTCTTCCTGCCCTTACGGCTGTCTGGGCTTTGGGGACTGCGTTAAGGTCTGCGAGTACGACGCGATCAAGGTGCTCAACGGGCTGGCCCGCATCGACCCCCTGCGCTGTACGGCCTGCGGGCGATGCATCAAAACCTGTCCCAAGGGGATTCTCGCCCTGCTGCCCGCCGATATGGAGGTTCTGGTCCGCTGCTCCAATAAGGATAAGGGGGCCAAAACCCGTAAGCAGTGCGACGTGGGCTGTATCGGCTGCATGAAGTGTACCAAGGTCTGTCCCACCGGCGCGATCAAGGTTGAGGAAAACCTGGCCCGTATCGACCCGGACACCTGCATCAACTGCGGCGCCTGTGTTGAGACCTGTCCGGTTGAATGTATCCATACGCTTAGAGTCTGAAAAAAGGGCGACGGTTTTTAACCGGCGCCCTTTCATGTTGTCATGGATACGGACGGGCTGTGCGGCGGCAGTCCTAGGGCGGAACCATTATAATGGATGTATGATTGGATACCGTATCGGCCGTTCTTTTGATAAAAGTCGTATGGGGATTTCCTGTTTGCCGTATTTCCGAATGAAAGCTTACAAATATCCAACGGCCGGTTCTTTCGATCCAAGAGGAAGTTTGATAGATTGCCATAGACAATTTATAAAACTATAAAAACGGCCGTTCAGGTCGTTGAACCGGTCCTTTTCATGGAAGCATAAGTTTGTCCTCCCCGACCGAATAGGGAGGGAGAAAAGGCTTAAGCAAACTTTCGCAAAGCTAAAGGTATAAATAAAAAACGATTTGATTTTATATCCGTTTTTATGGCAGGCAAATGAGACCTGTTTACGGGTTGCCGTGGGTGAGACGCTATAATTTTTTCGATACCCCTTCCAGAATAAGCCGGTAATAGGCCCTTTTTAGGGCCTGGTAAACCACTAATTTACTAGGGCGGCTTTGCTTGTAAGCGCCTGCCCGCTCCCGCAGACAGACGCGCAAAAAATAGCAGCGCAGCCGCTGCTTTTTATTGTCGTATTATTGACATATGCTCATAACTTTGTTATGCTGTCAATAAAGATAAGGAGGCGGGGGCCATGGCGAGACCACAGAAATGCCGCTGTATCTGTTCGATTCCCAAAACTACCTGCTTTGAGCCGGCCGGAGGAGCTGCCGAAACCGTAACCGTCGGCTACGACGAATACGAGGTCTTCCGGCTGCTGGACTATGAACGGTTTTCCCAGCTGCAGTGTGCCGAGCGTATGCGGATATCCCGGGCCACGGTGGCGCGGATGTACGAGAATGTGCGGCGCAAGCTGGCCGAGGCCCTGGTGCAGGGTAAGCGAATTGTGATTGCCGGCGGCGACGTGGTAGTCTGTGCGAAAATAAAACCGGAATGCGCCGGCGCGCCTCACTGCTGTCATCGCCGGAAGGAGACCGGCGGCCCTTGACTCTATAGTTGGTTTTAAAGCCAAAAAGTTGCTTATATGATCGTTCGGGGCATCGATTCCCTAGCGAAATATACGTAGAGCGTATACGTTTGCGAAGCCCTCTAGGGCCTTGCATGCTTACCTCCGGGTCTGGGTAGCGCAGGGAGGCAATAATGATTCGCCATGCTGGGCCGCGCGAAACGATACATCGTTTTGACCTTTTAAAACGCGCTCTAGGCTCTGTTTTAAAACGCCGAAAAATCGTCTTTTTGCCCATAAACAGGCGCTTGCAGCGTCCGAAATCCTCGAAAGGCGAAAGCCTTTATTGCAGTTTCGTCCTTGCAATCACCTGCCCCTGAACAAAAATCCGGCATTTCGACCGTTTTAAAACAGAGTCTAGATAGCAGGGCGGATTTTCTCCAATCGTATTTTATTAAGTGAAGGAGCGGAAGATATGAAGGTACTGATTATCGGCGGCGTGGCCGCGGGCACCAAGACGGCGGCCAAGCTCAAACGAGTGGACCGGGACATGGATGTGACCGTCATCACCAAGGACCGGGATATATCCTACGCGGGCTGCGGCCTGCCTTATTATGTGGGCGGCCTGATCGAGGACCGGGACGAACTGATTGTCAATACCCCGGAAAAGTATGCGGCCCTCACCGGCGTGCGTGTGCTGGTGGGCCGGGAGGCCGTGGCGCTGGACAGCGGCGCCAAGAAGGTGACCGCCCGGAATCTGCATACGGGGGAAACCGAAAGCTATACATACGACCGGCTGGTCATCGCTGCCGGGGCCTCCTCCATCCTGCCGAAAATGGAGGGGAGCGGCCTTGCCGGGGTCTTTACCATGCGCACCCCTGCGGACGCGGTGGCGATACGGGCCTATGCGGCGGCCGAAAACGTAAAGAAGGCCGTTGTGGTAGGCGGCGGCTTTATCGGTCTGGAGGTGGCCGAGAACCTGCGGGCCCAGGGCGTATCGGTTACGGTGGCCGACGCGGCCGGCCAAATCCTCCCCGGGGTATTGGATCCCGAAATGGCCGGCTATGTGAAAAGGCACCTGATGGGTAAGGGCATCCGGGTTCTGACCGGGGTCAAGGTCTCCCGCATCGAGGGAGAGACGGCGGCGCAGGCGGTGCAGACCGACGGGGGGCGGCTGCCCGCCCAGATGGTGATTTTATCGGTGGGCATCCGGCCCAATACGGATTTTCTGGCCGGCAGCGGCCTTGCCATGGATAGAGGCCGGATCGTCACCGGCCAGCGGCTGGAGACCAATCTCCCCGACGTATACGCCGCCGGGGACTGCGCGCTGGTGACAAACCGGCTGACCGGCCGGCCCCAGTGGTCTCCCATGGGCTCCTCGGCCAATCTGGAGGGCCGGACCCTGGCCCAGCTGCTGGGCGGGGCGGATAAGGTTTATCCCGGCGTGCTGGGCACCGGTGTGGTCAAGCTCCCCGGCCTCAATTGCGGCCGGACCGGCCTGACCGAGGCGGCGGCCAGAGAAGCGGGCTATCAGGTGGAGACCGTCCTGGCCGTCACCGACGACAAGGCCCATTATTACCCCGACTCGGGCTTTTTTATCACCAAGCTGATTGCCGACAAGGCCGATCATAGACTGTTGGGCGTGCAGGTGCTGGGCCCCGGCGCGGTGGATAAGATGGTGGATATCGCCGTCACCGGCCTAAACATGGGCGCTGCGCTGGAGGACTTTGAGAACGCCGATTACGCCTATGCGCCGCCCTTCTCCACCGCCATCCATCCCTTTGTGCAGGCGGTCTACATCCTGCTCAATAAGCTTTGCGGCGACATGGTCAGCATGACCCCGGCGGAATACGCCGCCGGCGCGGCCGAGGGCTACACCGTGGTGGACGCGGGCAGCGCCCCCTCCATCCGGGGGGCGGTCTTTGTGGACCTGACCAAGGTAAACGGGCCGGTGGAGGGTCTGGCCCTCGATCAAAAGCTGCTGCTGGTCTGCAACCGGGGCAAGCGGGCCTACTTTTTACAGAACCGGCTGCGGCACTACGGTTATACCAACACGATGGTGCTGGAGGGGGCGACCTCCTTTAACGATGTGCGTGTGCAGACCCCCGGCGCGGCGGTTTCGGCTGCGGATATCGCCCGGGTCAAGGCCCTGGGCTTTCTCTTCGACAAGCGGACGGCCGACCGGTTCAACGGACGGGTCATCACCCGCAACGGCAAGATAACGGCCGAGGAGAGCAGAGCCATCACCGAGGCGGCCGAGCTGTACGGCAGCGGGGAGATTACCATGACCTCCCGTCTGACCCTGGAAATCCAGGGCGTACCCTACGACAACATCGAGCCCCTGCGGGAATATCTGCGGCAGGCCGGTCTGGAGACCGGCGGCACCGGCTCCAAGGTCCGCCCGGTGGTCTCCTGCAAGGGAACCACCTGCCAGTACGGCCTGATCGATACCTTTGCCTTATCCGAAAAAATCCACGAGCGATTTTTCCATGGCTTCAGCCAGGTAAAGCTCCCTCATAAGTTTAAAATCGCGGTGGGGGGCTGTCCCAACAACTGCGTAAAGCCCGATCTCAACGACCTGGGGATCGTCGGCCAGCGGCGGCCCGAGACAGAGCTTTCCAAGTGCCGGGGCTGCAAGGTCTGCCAGATTGAGAAGGTTTGTCCCATAGGGGCGGCGACCTTGGAGGAAGGCCGACTGGTTGTAGACGGAGACGCCTGCAACCGCTGCGGCCGGTGCGTTGGCAAGTGCCCCTTCGGGGCGGTGCAGGACTCTACCTATGGATACCGTATTTACATCGGCGGCCGGTGGGGGAAAAAGGTGGCCCAGGGCCTTCCTTTAAGCAAGCTGTTTACCGATGAGGCCGAGGTGCTGGACGTGGTGGAAAAGGCCATCCTTTTGTTCCGGGAGCAAGGCGTCACCGGCGAGCGGTTCGCTGATACGGTGGCCCGGCTGGGCTTTGAAAACGTGGAGGCCCAGCTGCTTTCCGACGGGCTTTTAGAGCGCAAGGCCGAAAATCTGAAGGCTGAAAAGCATATGAAAGGCGGCGCTACATGTTAGAAAACCCGATGGGGCGGGCGGCGTCCGGCCTTCGGGGCCGCTGCTTGAAGGGCTTCTGCCGTTGGGGCCACTACTGCAAGGAACGTTGCTGGAAGGATCTCTGCCAGTGGGGCCGCTGCTTCAAAGACGGTTACTTCAAGCGCCTCTGCCTGCTGTGTCTCTGCCTGCTGACCGCCGGCCTTTCGGCCTGCGCCGGGGAGAAGGGCGGGGAAGGGGGCCCGTCCGGCCAACCCTACTATTCCTTTACCGACGATGGGGGCCGCCAAATCGTCTTGCAGGAGAAGCCCCAAAAGACGGCCGTCCTCTTTTCCTCCTTTGCCGACGTTTGGAAAACGGCCGGCGGCGAGATCGCCGTGACGGTGGGGGAGAGCGTGGAGCGGGGCTTTGCCGGAGAACAGGCCCTGCTGGTGGACGCCGGCGCGGGCAAGACCATCAACAACGAGCTTTTGCTGGAAAGCGCGCCGGATTTTATCATCTGTTCGGCCGACCTGGAGGAGCAGGTAGGGTCCGCGGAGCTGATGAACCAGGCGGGTATTCCGGCGGCGGTTTTCCATGTGGAGCAGTTTTCCGACTATCTGCGCATGCTGAAAATATGCACCGATATCACCGGGAATCTGGAGGCCTACGAGACCTGCGGCTTGCAGGTGCAAAGCCAGATAGACGAGGCGCTGGCTTCGGCTCGGCAGCGTCAGGGGCTGGAAAAGAAGGAGATTCTTTTTATCCGGGCCGGTTCCGGGTACAGCGCCACCAAGGCCAAAACGGCGGCGGACAATTTCGTCTGCATGATGCTAAAGGAGCTGGGAACCTACAATATTGCGGAAAAAGCGCCGGTGCTGTTGGACGGCTTGAGCTTTGAGGAGGTGCTGTCCAGCCAGCCCGACTACATATTTCTCTCCACTATGGGCAGCGAGGAGGCGGCCCGGGCCTATATGGACGGGGTGCTGGCCCAAGAGAGCTGGCAGGGGCTGGAGGCGGTGCGGCAGGGGGCCTACGCCTATCTGCCCAAGGAGCTTTTCCAGTATAAGCCCAACGCCCGTTGGGCCGAGGCCTATCGGTATTTGATCGATTTACTGTATCCTTAAAGCCGCAAGAGAGTATGGGCGGTTCATTTCATGTTACATTTATCAAGCAGCGTTATCGTACTGTCATCTTTTGCCCATCAACTATAAGTATAAGCCGCTTGTAAATAAGTTATCGTTTTGCTCCTACTACCGGCAATCAGTGAAACGTACCCGGCTAAGCGCAGATTTGTGCCGGCCTGCGCCAACGGGAGGCAATCGGAGGCGGCGCAAGCCCTGGAGGCGGCTTATAGATCAGGTCCTTTTTATATCCCGCCGGGTTCCTGAGAGGCTCCTTAGTACCTGCCCGAAAGCAGGAACGACTTTCGGGCTTCCCGGCTAAAAGAGAGGCGCCGCTTGTTGCATACCTCCCAATTCCGTCTGCGGCGGGGATCAACAGGGGTAAGCCCCCCAATCGGAAGGGTGCAAGCCCTAGAGCGTGTTAAAAACCGGAGAAAAGTCGAAATTTTATACAGAAACAGGTAATGGCAAGGACGAAACACCAATAATGGCTTTCGCCTTTGGCGGATTTCCGACCCTGCAAGCGCCTGTTTATGGGCATGAAGACCTTTTTTCGGCGTTTTCATACATTCTTTAGAGACGGCCGCGCCTTTCTCCCCCCCTTTTTTTTCGGTTTGCTGCTTAAAAAGGGAGGCGTCTAGAGGCGCAGGCGCTGGTAGATTCGGAAATGGAGGAATAAGAAAGGGACGCTTGGCGCGAACCCTTTCTCCTAGCTAAAAAAGATAAAGCCATAAGCTCCGCCCCCCCACGCCCAATAAATAATATACGCAAAGCCGTATAGCGAAAGGATTCCTGTCCCATGGACAAAAGCGGAAAAAAAACCTATTTTGCCAGAAGACCGGGCGGCATCGCCCTGATGGCCGCCCTGCTTTGCTGCATTCTGCTCCTGTCCCTGCGGTACGGCAGCGCCGACATGAGCTGGCCCGCCTTCTGGGACGGTCTGCTCCGCCGGCCGGGGGCTGAGACCCAGACCGCTATTTTATACCTGCTGCGCCTGCCCCGTCTGGCCGAGGGGGTGCTGGCGGGGGTTGGTCTGTCGGTCTCGGGCGTGCTGCTGCAAAGCGTAACCGGAAACGAGTTGGCCAGTCCGAACATTATAGGGGTCAACGCCGGGGCGGGCTTTGTGGTGATTCTGCTGCTCTTTTTTTGTCCTGCGGCTTATTTCTTCTTGCCCTTCGCGGCCTTTGGCGGGGCCTTCCTCACCACCCTGCTCATCCTCTCCATCGCGGGACGAATCGGGTCCGGCAAGACTACGGTTATTTTAGCCGGCATCGCCTGCACGGCCATGTTCAACGCCGGCATCTCCTTTTTTTCCCTGCTGGATGCGGATGTGCTTGTATCCTACAACTATTTTTCTGTGGGGGGGCTTTCCAGCGCCCCTGTTACAAATCTTATCATCCCGGCCCTGCTGATCGCTTTGGGACTGGCTGTTTCTCTTATGGCCGCTCCTAAAATCCGTCTGCTCTGTCTGGGGGACAGTATGGCCGCTTCCCTGGGAGTCAGGGTCAAGCGGCTGCGGACCCTGTGTTTGATACTGGCCAGCGCCTCGGCGGCGGCTGTGGTTAGCTTTGCCGGTCTGCTGGGATTTGTGGGGCTGGTGGTTCCGCACATCGCCCGTAAGCTGGCCGGCGGCCACACGGGCTATCTGCTGCTCGCCGCCTCCCTAGTGGGCAGCGCTCTGGTCTTGACGGCCGACTGGCTGGGCCGGACCCTCTTCGCCCCCTCCGAGCTGCCGGTGGGTGTGGTCATGGCCCTGGTGGGCGCTCCCTTCTTCTTTATTCTGCTGCTCAAAAGGAGGCGCCGGGGCTGATGCTTGTCTTTGAAAATCTCACCGTGTCCTACGGAAAGCGAAAGATATTGGACGGGGTCAGTTTTCCGCTGGTCCCCTGTAAGCTGACGGCCCTTATCGGCCGCAACGGGGCGGGAAAATCCACCCTGCTTTCCTGCGTCAACCAGGAGCGGTCCTATGTCGGAAAAATCCTTTATGAAAATCGGGAGCTGGCCGGTATGTCGGCCCGGGAGCGGGCGCGTCTCGTCGCCCTTTTGCCCCAGACGCTGGCCGCCCCGCCGGTTACGGTAGAGGAGTTGGTCTGCTTTGGCCGCAGTCCGTATCTGGACTTTGGAAAACGGCTGACCGAGACCGACCGCCGGATCGTCCGGGAGTCTATGGAGACGGCCGGTGTGGACGGCCTTGGGGCGCAGAGGGTGGACCGCCTTTCCGGCGGGGAACGGCAGAAGGCCTATTTCGCCATGATGCTGGCCCAGAAAACCCCGGTTATGGCGCTGGACGAGCCGACTACCTATATGGATATGGCCTACGAAAGGTCTTTTTTCCGGATGCTGGCCGAGCTGAAGGCCGGCGGCCATACCCTGTTGGTCATCCTGCACGATTTGTCCCAAGCTCTGCGGCAGGCCGATTACCTGGCGGTGCTGGACGGAGGCCGGCTGGCCTTTTACGGCACGGCGGCGGCCTGCGCCGAGACCGGCGTAATCGAATCGGTATTTGGAGTGGAAAAGCACACGTTTATAGAAAACGAGGAGCGGTTTATTGTTTTTTCGTAAAAAGGACCGGGCGCGCCTTGCATCTGGCGCGCCCGGTCCTTTTTCTACATTTATATAAGGTATAAAGCGAATAGTTGTAAAGCGGTTATTATAACTGCGGAGGTCCTGCACACTGTGCATTCCGCTGGAGGCTTGAACAAAGTCAGACCGGGACGCCGGATAGCGGAACGCCCCGAACCGGAGAACGGTTTACGATTGAAGACCACAAACGCAGAGCGCGGGCAGCGGTCTGACGGTAGACCGGACCGGGACGCTGAAAATACCTGTTGACAGAGAATCCTTTGGCGGCGGATCAATCGGTCTTGACGATCAGCCCTAGCAGACCGGCCAGCTCGCAGGCCTGATAGGGGGTGACGATCGCGCCCTTTAATTCGGGCAGGGAGACCTGAATGCCGGTGATTTCGTCGGTGGTCAGATCCTGACCGGCAAGAGGGGTGCGGAAAAGGGAAGCGCCGGTGAGCTGGCAGTTTTTCCAGGAAAGACCCTGCGCCTTCATCTCCTGGAGGATCGCCCCGTCCAGATTGCAGCCCTCGAAGGCCACAGCCTTGACCGCGCAGAGGGTCAGATTGGACATAGACATATGGCAGTCGGTAAAGCGGACCTGATCCATATGGACCTCGGGGAGCCGTACTCCCAGCAGCTTACAGTTTGTAAAGGTCACCCGCCGAAGGGTGGAGCCCGAAAGGTCGGCGTTGGACAGATCGCAGGAATCAAACACACAGTCCCGGATATAGCAGCGGTCCAGCCGGCCGGACAGACGGCAGCGGTCTAATCGGCAGAACCGGAGCTCGGTCTTATAAAAATCCTCCTCGCAGGCGCCTGAGAGACAAAAGCCGGAGAGGGGTTCGTCGTCCGCGTCGGCCTGGAGGAGCAGGGCTTGCAGGTCCCCGTCGGTAAGACTGGCGGGCAGCTCGGGAGGCTGAATGCGGAAGTTCTTTGACCTTTGTTGGGGGCGAGGGATAGGAGCCGGCATACGGTCACATCCTTTTGATAAGTAATGGTATCAGTATACCCGCTTGGGGCCGGGGCTGCAAGATGAAAGGAGATGGAATAGCCGATGAAAGTATGTCGAAATGAATCGAATTTTATATAGTTTTGTATTATTTTATCGAAATTGTTGCTATATATTTACATATGATGTATAATACATACGGAAAAATAAAAAAGAGGGTGATTCCAATGGACATTTTACTCAATTGAACTGATTGATAAAAAGAAAGGGGATTATCAAAATGCGCCATTTCGGATTTAAGCGTTATGCGCTTCGCTTATGCGCTCTATGTCTTACTTTGGCTATGGTTCCCATGACCATTGAGGCCTTTGCCGCGGACTTTCCCGAATGCTCCCACGGCTTCAGCACCTATAACGACCATATTTTAAACGGCGGCGTGGGGCAATATGGAAACGCCAGAAGATATTTTTGGATCAATCCGGAGATTTCTGCGGAGTATAAGGGCTATATCCGGTCGGCTTTTGACAGCTGGATTTACACCACCAATAATCCGCCTTATTATACAACCTCTATATCCTGGCGTGAAACCAGTACGAAAAGCGACGGTACGATTGAATTCCATTGGTTTGCTTTCAATAACGGCAGAACCTTTGGCGCGACTACCTTCAAGCTTTATGACAATAACGTAAATGCATACGGTCAAAATTGGGGCTGGGCGTATATTCAACTAGATCCGAACTTTATGGACGCAAGGCTCTCCGCGTGGAGAAAGCAGGGCGTTGCGGCGCATGAAATCGGTCATGCTTTTGGCTGCGCCCACTGTGATAATCAAAATCGACTGATGTGGCCGCATGGCAATGACCGTAATGTAAATACGCCGGTTATTTATGAGCTGCAAACCATCAATCACCTGTATTAAAAAGGAGGAAGCGATATGCGTAATCGTTTTTGTATATGTATTTTGGCCGGCCTGTTGACCCTGACGTTGGTTGGCTGCGCGACGGGGACCTCCGCCGATCTGTCGTCGGACGCCGGAAGCGTGAAGGCGGACGCCGACACGGCGCCGGCTGGGAAAAATATGTCGGTCCGTCTGGATGAAACGCTGGATTTGACAGGGAAGAAAATCAAGCCGTCGTATACTGTAAGCGACGGCATGGCGCCCTGCGAGACCCTGGCCGAATTGGGAGAAAAGTCCACAGACGTTGTGCAGGGAAAAATTGTGGGCGTGGAGTATTTTCATATGACCACCATGCCCTATACCAAAATTGATATCCAGGTGCAGGAAACCCTGAAGGGGGAATTGCAGACGGGAGATACGGTCAGCGCCTATAAGCTGGGCGGCTATATCCAGTTAAAGCATTCCGACCCGGATATACAGGAACGGTACCCGGAAATCACCGAAGCGGAGATGGAAAATACCGTTTTCGATTATCGGATAGACGGCGACCCGCACCCGGCCGTAGGACAGGAAGGGGTATTTTTCCTGCGGCCCAAGCTGGGGGATATGCCGGAGGGACTCTATCTGATTACAGACGGCTATGACGGCCAGTTTATCAAACGGGCGGACGGGAACTACGCCCGTCACTACGACGGAAACGCCTCTTTTGAACAGGAGCAGGGCCTGTCAGGGTATTCGCTGGACGACCCGGCCTCCGCTTACGAGACCGACCGCAGTCAGGCGAAGGGCCTCAACGGCGTACTGTCCTATGAGAGCATCAAGGCGGACTTGGCCAAGTAAAGCCATAGAGAATAGTAGCTGCATGGCAATTTGTTGCGCGCCTGCCCGCTTCAGCGGGTAGGCGCTTTTCATTGAATACGGCTTCGGGATTGGACGGCACGGGCAGCCGTTTTTATAGATTGCCATAGGCGATTTATAAAAAATCCCCGGAAAGGCGGCAAAGGCCTTCCGGGGATTTTTTCGTCCCGCCTTTTAACATGAGACCTGTTCGGTCATTCCGATAAAATAGGCCGTCAGACGGGCGTCGCCGGTCAGCTCGGGGTGGAAGGAGGAGACCAACAGGTTTTTCTGCCGGGCCAGGACGGGATGTCCGTCCACCTGGGCCAGTACCTCCACCGACCGGCCGGCGGATTCGATATAGGGCGCCCGAATGAATACGGCGGGATAGGGAGCGGGCCAGTCCTTTACCTGTAAATCCGCCTCGAAGCTCTCCCGCTGGCGGCCGAAGGCGTTTCGCCGGACTTTTATATCCATCAGTCCCAGCGGACCGTTTTGGGCCAGCAGGACCATGCCGGCGCAGGTACCGAAAACGGGCCGCCGGGCGGCGAAGACACGCAGGGCGGGCACAAAGCCGTACCGCTCCATCAGCTTGCCTATGGCGGTGCTTTCCCCGCCGGGAAGAATCAGGCCGGAAAGGTCCTCCAGCTCCTCCTTGCGCTTAACGGCCCGTCCCCGGACGCCGGCGGCCTCCAGCGCGGCGATATGTTCGGTCACAGCCCCCTGTAGGGCCAGTACGCCGATGGTTTTGCTTGTCTGCACAATTGTCAGCTCCTTGGATGAGAGATAGGTATATACCGGCCGTTTATCCGAATGGAATAGGGATACCGGGCGGTGTGCTTAAATGCCGAGAACGGTTTATTACGACCAGGGGCGAGACTTACCGATAAAGAGTTCGGCCCGAAAAGGTAAAGTTAACGGGCCGATTAGAGTCGTTCCTTAACGGTATCTGCCCGCCTGCCTACCAGCCGCGCTCCTGCATGCGGTGTTCGGGGGCGATGGCGGAAATCTCCATGCCCTCCATGGCCTTTCCCAAATCCATGGACAACCGGCCGATAAGATCGTAGTCGGTGTAATAGGTAGCAGCCTGTACGATGGCAGAGGCGAACTTCTCCGGGTTTTCCGACTTGAAGATGCCCGACCCTACGAATACGCCGTCGGCCCCCAGCTCCATCATCAGGGCCGCGTCGGCGGGGGTGGCCACGCCGCCGGCCGCGAAGTTGACCACTGGCAGCCGCTTTTCCTTGTGAATCTGCTTTAACAGTTGGAAGGGCGCGCCCAAGTTTTTGGCCTCGGTCATCAGCTCGTCGTCGCTCATGCCGTATACCTTGCGCAGCTGGCTGTTTACTTTGCGCATATGCCGTACAGCCTCCACAATATTGCCGGTGCCCGGCTCCCCTTTGGTCCGCAGCATGGACGCGCCCTCGCCCACCCGGCGCAGGGCCTCGCCCAAGTCCCGGCAGCCGCAGACAAAGGGTACGGTGAACTTGGATTTATCGATGTGGAATTCCTCGTCGGCGGGGGTCAACACCTCGCTTTCGTCGATGTAGTCGACCCCCAGGGCCTCCAGCACTCGGGCCTCCACAATATGGCCGATACGGGCCTTGGCCATGACTGGAATGGTAACCGCGCCCATGACCTCCTCCACAATCCGAGGGTCGGCCATACGGGCCACGCCGCCCGCCCGGCGGATGTCGGCCGGCACCCGCTCCAGGGCCATGACGGCCACCGCGCCGGCGGCCTCGGCAATTTTGGCCTGCTCGGCGTTGACCACGTCCATGATGACGCCGCCCTTCTGCATCTGCGCCATGCCCCGTTTGACTCGTTCGGTTCCTGTCCTCTTGTTTTCCATATGCCTTCACTCCTGTTTGGATCCTCGTACGTGGACCCCTTAAAAATTTTTTCCTATTATAATACGGGATAGGCCTTATCAAAAGGTCTAGTTTATGATAAAATAATGGGGTCAGATGAAGGGAGGAACGGGAAATGGAGATGACGGCCTTCAGCTTTGACCGTCAGCCGGGAAAGCCGCTGTATGAGCGGCTGTATCAGCAGATCAAGGGGCGAATCGTATCGGGGGAGCTGGCCTGCGGGGAAAAGCTGCCCTCCAAGCTGCGGCTGGCCGCCTTTCTAAGCGTGGGAAAAAATACGGTGGAGACGGCTTATGAACAGCTGACGGTAGAGGGCTATGTAGAATCCATACCCAAACGGGGCTACTTTGTCTGTTTCCAGGACAGGCTGGGATATGTGGGGCAGGCCGCGCCGGTTCCGCCGTCCGCCGCGGCTGAGACGGAACGGCCGGAGATTTGGGCCGACTTTCACACCGGGCGGATCGACCCGGCCTATTTCCCCTACGCCAAGTGGCGCAAATGTCTGCGGGAAGCCTTGGACGAATCCGCGGCCGAACTGCTGCAAATCGGGCATAATCAGGGAGATTACCGGCTGCGGGCGCAGATCGCGGAATATCTGCGCTGCGCCAGGGGGGTGCGCTGCGCCCCGGAGCAGATTGTGGTGGGAGCGGGCATGGAGGTGCTTTTGACCCAGCTGCATATGCTGCTGGGCCGGGAGGCCTGCTACGGCCTGGAGGACCCGGGCTACGAGCTGCCCCGTCAGCTTTTCATGCGTCTGACCGACCGGGTGCTGCCCGTGCCTATAGACGACCACGGCCTGCGGCCCGACGTGCTCCGCAAGACCTCGGCCAATGTGGCCTACGTGACCCCTTCCCACCAGTTCCCCTACGGCAGCGTTATGCCGGCGGGGCGGCGGCAGGAGCTATTGGCCTGGGCGGGCGAGCGGGAGGGCCGATACATATTAGAAGACGATTACGACAGCGAGTTCCGTTACGCCGGCCGGCCGGTGGACGCCCTGATGGCCATGGACACAGGGGGAAAGGTGGTTTATTTCGGCACCTTTTCCAAGGTCATGATTCCCTCCCTGCGGGCGGGCTTTATGGCGCTGCCCCCGTCTTTGCTGGAACGGTATCAGCGGCGGCTGGATTTTTACCATAACACCGTCTCCCGTATCGACCAGGCCGCCCTGGCCCGGTTTATGGAAGAGGGGGACTTTGAGAGGCACATCAACCGTATGCGTAAGGTCTATCGCCGCAAGCTGGAGCGGGTACGGTCCCTGCTGGCCCCCTATGGGGAGCAGATACGCCTGCGGGGGGACAGCGCCGGCTTTTACGTTCTGCTGGAGGTTCTAAACGGAATTTCCGAAAAGGAACTTTGCGGCCGGGCCGAGGCGGCCGGCCTGCGGGTATACGGCTTGTCCTCCTTCCTGCCGGAAGGGGAGAGCCGGACGCCGGGGATCCTGCTGGGCTTCGCCGGTCTGCCGGAGGAGACGCTGGAGCCGGCGATTGCCCGGCTGTTGGCGTGTTGGGGCCTACAGGACGGGGACGATCCAGGCCGGAAGCGGAAAGAGGAAAAGGAGCATAAGTAAGATACGGCAATGCGAAAAGGGAAATAGCCATAAAATTACTATTGCAAATGCATAAAGTTTTTGCTATACTGAACACAAGCCTAAAGGAGAAGGGAAGGAGGGTAGGCTGAAGCGGCCCCCCTGCTGCCGCGGGTATACCTTATAATAGTGTATAGCCGGAATACTGCTTTGGCGGCCGAAGAAACCATTGGCAAAAATCCACAAGATTTTGCTGGCTTGCTTGTGCAGAATAGGCTTGATTTCGTGGGATAAACGGCAAAATATGGGCTTTTGTCCGAGCAATTACCGTTTATGGCTGAAATTAGATGTTGACAACCTATGAAATCATGCTATAATGATACTCGAAAGTAGGGAAACTACATTTCTAAAAAACAAAAAGGGGAAATCAAAATGAAGAAAGTGTTTGCATCTGCTGTTGCAGCTGCGCTGGCGCTGACTATGGCTGTTCCCGCGTTTGCTGCGACCTCTGGTAAGATCTCTGTCAACCCTGATAAGGCGAATGCCAAGGCTGGAGACAAGATCGCGGTTGAGTTCAAGGTTGAAGGCGTAGCGGCCATGCTGGCTGTTGACGGTATCGCCGATACCGGCAACATCGGTGCTGGCGAATTGGCTATTATCTATGATCCGGCTCAGGTTACGCCTACGATGCCTGCTCGTAAGCTGCCTGGTTTCAGCGATCTGTTTGATATCCAGCAGCTCACTTTGATCAACGACGAAGACGGTGCTCCTGTCGGCAAGATCTCTATGGCCTTTGCGGATACCTTGGTTACTGGTTCTGCTGCGGACTTTTCTCTGGGTACCATGGAGTTTACTGTCAAGGAGGACGTTGCTGACGGCACTGCTATTGAAATTTCCGTTGTTGCTCCCAGCGAAGGCGGCGCTGTGCTGGTAACTACCAGTAAGGATCCTTTGGCTACCGAAGGTCCCGATAGCGTTAGCGCCAGCATTACTGAGGATGTTGTTGAGATGGGTAAAGCTACCGTAACTGTCGGTGATGAGACCACTACTTCCGACTCCACCACTACTTCCGACTCCACCACTGATGATGGCAACACCACCAACGCTGGCGACAGCAATACCAACGCTGGCGACAGCACCACCAATGCTGGCACCACCACTGGTACTTCCAATACTGGTACCAACACCAATAAGCCCAGCAGCAACAACAAGACTGGCGACGCTGGCGTTCTCGCCATCGGCGGTCTGATGGTTCTGGCGGCTGGCGCTACCATGCTGACCCTGAAGAAGAAGTCCAAGTAAGATAACGGATAACCGTTAAAAGCTTTGCTTCTCGAACCCCTGTCTCTTCGGAGACAGGGGTTTTTTATATAATTATATGGATTGTAAAAAAATTTGCAGAGACGCGCCGCTGCTCCTGGACTGGGGAAAATGGATAAAGCAGTTGACAAGGTTTTCACAAAAGCGTACAATAATCTGCAATTGAGTATGTTTTGGCCGGAATCCTGTCCGTTTGCTAGAATACGCCAACAAGCGTAAAGGGATGCTTTGGTCCGGCCGTCTGCATAGGAGCGTGATAACAGTATGTATAAAACAGGGGCGCAGATCATCGTGGAATGTCTGCTGGAGCAGGGAGTCGATACGGTCTTCGGCTATCCGGGCGGCGCGGTGCTGAACATTTACGACGCGCTGTATGAATACAGGAGCCAAGTGACCCACATTTTGACCGCTCATGAGCAGGGCGCCTGCCATGCGGCCGATGGGTATGCCCGGGCCACCGGCCGTACCGGGGTGGTTTTCGCCACCTCTGGACCCGGCGCTACCAATCTGGTCACCGGTTTGGCTACCGCCTATATGGATTCTATTCCTCTCGTGGCCATAACCGGCAACGTATCGGTGGACCTGCTGGGCCGGGATTCCTTCCAGGAGGTGGATATCACCGGCGTCACCACCCCCGTCACCAAGCACAATTTTATTGTGAGGGATGTAAAGGAGCTGGCTGCCACCATCCGCAGGGCCTTTCAAATCGCGGGCAGCGGACGGAAGGGGCCGGTGCTTGTAGACGTTCCCAAGGACGTGACGGCGGCCAAAACCCTATATGCGCCGGAACAGCCTGTATGGCCGCCGGTCTGCGCGCCGGACGAGGGGGAAATCTGCCGGGCGGTGGAGCTGTTGGATCAGGCCAAGCGACCGCTGCTCTATGCGGGCGGCGGCGTCATCGCGGCCGGGGCGGCGGAGGAGCTGCAACGGCTAGCCCGCCGGGGCCGGATACCGGTGGCCATGTCCCTGATGGGATTAGGGGCTTACCCGTCCGGCGATTCATTGTGCCTGGGTATGATCGGTATGCACGGGACTCAAGCCGCCAACCGGGCCTCTCAGCTTTGCGACCTGCTGCTTGTGGCCGGCGCCCGGTTTTCCGACCGTGTGGCCGGCAACCGGGACAAGTTCGCTCCAAACGCGCAGATTGTTCATCTGGATATCGACCCGGCCGAGTTCCGCAAAAACGTGCGGGCCGATTGGACGGTAGAAGGAGACCTGAAGACCGTGCTGGAACGTTTGGCCGACGGGATATCTGAAAAGACAAAGGGTTGGATAGAAGAAATTCGCAGTCGGCCCCTGCCGGCTTTGCGGGATCAGCCTGTAGAGGAACCCGATTTGGTCCAGCCCCGCGCCGTTATTGAGACAGTGGCCCGGCTGGCGCGGGACCCTGTTATCGTTACCGACGTGGGCCAACACCAGATGTGGACGGCCCAATGCTTCCCCTTCCGCCAGCCTCGCCGGCTGCTGACCTCCGGCGGCTTGGGTACAATGGGGTATGGATTGGGGGCGGCTATCGGGGCCCAAGCCGCCTTTCCCGGTAAACAGGTGGTGCTTTTCACCGGCGACGGCAGCTTCCATATGAACCTAAACGAGCTGGTCACCTTGGCCTCCTACGACCTGCCGGTAACTGTTATCGTTATGAATAACCAGGTGTTGGGCATGGTCCGCCAGTGGCAGAAGGTCTTTTACGGGAGCCGCTTTTCGGCTACGGATCCCCATCGGCCCACCGATTATGTCAAGCTGGCCCAGGCCTTTGGGCTGGAAGGGCTGCGGATTCGGACGGCCGCCGACCTGCAGCCGGTTCTGCATGACGCTCTGACAGCCGGCCGCCCGATAGTGGTGGACTGCCGTATTTCTCCCGATGCAAACGTTCTGCCCATGATCCCGCCGGGCGGAACGGCAGAGGATATCATGCTGGAAATGGAGTAGCTTGTGGCTTTAACTTCAAAACAATGTTTTGAAGTTTGTTTGGCGTATCTAAGCGAATGGCCTTTGGACCTTCACATAGATGGACAGCGGAGAATCCTATATCCCTTTTTGCGTTTGCAGACACATTCTGGGCTGCCAAATCCCGATTGCTTTTTTTGGACTTTTATACTATAATGCAAATACGTAAGCTTTCGCCGGGAAAGGACTGTGCGCGGGCGGAAGCGGAATAAGGAAGGCGCAGTCGGAAAGGATGGGATTATGAAAAAGTGCAAAAGCCTGCTGGCGTCTCTGCTGGCTGTGTCGGTTGTGACCAGCGCGGCGGTTCCAGCCATGGCGGCCGAAAAGGCCGAGCTCACCGTTTCGGAGCGATTGGAAAAGGCCGTTGTTTACATGAAGGATACCTATAAGGAGAGCTTTGTCTCTGGCGATATGAAGGCCAATATGTGGACCCTGCTCTGCGCCGCAGGCGCGGATAAGGCGGGCGATGCGGAGTATGCCTTTCTGATTCCTGATACGGATGTTAGCTGGCTGGGAGAGACCTCCTCCCTCGGCGATTACGCCACGACCATTATGAGTCTGCTGTTGCTCCAGCAAAATCCCGCCGATATGGGCGGACGTAATCTGGTGCAGGAGCTGGCTGACAAGCAGGAGGAGAAGGGCGGCTTTACCGGCCCGGCCGGAGCGGCCACCGCCAACGAGCTGCCCTTTGTTTTAGCGGCTCTGGATCTGGCCGGCGCGGATTACAACGCCCAGGGCGGTCTGGATTCCCTTACGGCCCTGCGCAAGGCCGACGGCGGTTATAGCTGGGACAGTTCGGCGGCCGAGAGCAATGTGGATACCGCGGGGCTGGCTCTTTTTGCCATGGCGGATGTGGAGCTGGCAAAGGGAATGCTACAGCCCACCATCGATTACCTGAAAGGGACCATAAACGCAGACGGCTATTTTGTGGGTAAGGACGCCTACGCCACTGCCAACGCCTGTTCCCAGGCTTCGGCCGTCGCCGGTCTGGCTGCGGCGGGTGCGGATATGTCCGGGGCGGACTATGCGCCGGCCGTACAGGCCTTGTTCGCTTTCCAGAATGAGGACGGCGGTTTTCTGTACGACAGCGAGGCCGATCAGCCCGACTACTACAGCACCTATCAGGGCGCGTTGGCCCTGACGGCTCTTAAGCTGGCGGACGGGTCGCGCCCGCCTGTGGAGGATACCGCTACCAGCTCTGAGACGACCGCCGAAGGAACAGGGACTACCGACAGCGCCGCTTCCGGCGATTCGGATACCGTGAAGCCTGCCGGAACGGGGAGTAGTCAGTCTGGCAATCACCGAACCGGCGACGCGGGTTTGCATCCCCTGATTATCGTGGTGCTGGTGGTGGCCGTGGCCGCGGTTGCGGCCTGTGTGGTGGCGCCAATGGTTAAGAAAAAGAAGAACACAAACGACCGCGGCGACGATGACTTCAGCGATTCTGACGAGTAAATCGAATAAACGAACGGCCTGGGCAAAAGCCCAGGCTGTTTTTTAATATGCCGCAGCGGCAAAATGATTTACGCCGGGCGGTAGGTGTGGTATAATAACCGCAAAACGGTTATTATACCTGACGGATGGCCCCATGCGCAGAGCGCAGGGGTGCCAAATTATACCATGGGCTTGCGCTTATGGTATAATGTCCGCAAAGCACTTATTATACCTGACGGGATGGCCCCATGCGCAGAGCGGCCATGCTTATTATTGTTCCGTATGGCGGGAGGGTTCTCGGCAGATTTGAACTTCTTTTGTTTAGCTGGGATAGAGATTTCGCGCCAGGTAACCCGAAAAGAAAACCTGGCGTGAAACCTCTTACCTATCAAAAAAGAAAGTCTCCGCTCATCTAAGAAAAAACGGACCTTTAACTAAAAAAGATAAAGCGGCAAGTATAAAAAGACGACATATCCCTGCATACATGCCACAAAAGACAAATTTATAAAACGCTTGGGGGATTTGATATGGACCAGCGGTTGACCGAATGTCTGGAAAACAGGCAGGGCAGTTATATCCTGCCTTTTTTCTGGCAGCATGGGGAGGAGCACGCCCGTTTGCTGGAAGAAATGGAGGCTATAGCAGGCAGCAACGTCCGAGAATTCTGCGTGGAGAGCCGGATACATGAGCAGTTTGGCCAGGAGGCTTGGTGGAAGGATATGGGCTTTATTCTGGAAGAGGCCCGCAAACGGCATATGAAGGTCTGGCTGCTGGACGATAAACGGTTTCCCAGCGGGTACGCCAACGATATCCTGCGCCGGCAGTATCCCCACCTGCGCAAGCGGGGAATCAGGGAAGTTCATATGGATTTTCTGGGGCCCTTATCCCACGGGGTTCTGCCCTCCTATGGCCGCTTTAACCCGGAGACCGAGCGGCTGCTTGGGATATACGCCTTTAAGCGGAGTGGGAAAGGAGAGTCCCTCTGTGGCGGGCCGGTGGAACTCACCGGTTTTCAGCGGGACGGCCTGCTCTATTGGGAGATACCCGACGGGGTCTGGCGGGTTTTCTGGATTATCGACACCGACGCTTCGCCCGACTGTTATCGGGACTACCTGGACATGCTGCATCCCGACTCTTGCCGGCTGATGCTGGAGACGGTTTACGAGCCGCACTATGCCCATTTTGCCCCTTACTTTGGAAATACTTTTCAGGGCTTTTTCTCCGACGAGCCCTGCTTTGGAAACGATGCGGGAACCTATGATTCCAAGCTGGGCCGGCCGGGCATGGTCCTGCCCTTCCGGGATACCCTGCTGCCCCGGCTGGCGGAGGCTGTGGGGGCCGCACCGGAAAAGGCCGCCGGTTTGCTGCCCGCTTTGTGGTACGACTGCGAGGGAATCTCTCCCCGGGTTCGGACGTCTTATATGGATATCATTACCAAGGCCTACAGCCAAAACTTCGGCTGGATGCTGGGGGACTGGTGCCGGGCCCACGGGGTCAAGTACATCGGTCATGTCATCGAGGACATGAACGCCCACATGCGCACAGGCTATGGAGCCGGCCACTTTTTCCGGGCGCTGGACGGACAGGATATGGCAGGGATCGATATAGTGCTCAACCAATGGATTCCCGGCCTTACCGATACGGTGCACACGGCCAGTATCGCGGGGGGCGTGGCCGACCCGGCCTTTTTCAACTATACCTTGGCCAAGCTAGCCGCCTCCCACAGTCACCTGCAGCCCCTCAAACGGGGACGGGCCATGTGCGAAATTTTCGGGGCTTTCGGTTGGGCCGAGGGTCTGCCCATGATGAAGCGGATGGCCGATCACATGCTGGTCAACGGGATCAATCATTTTGTCCCCCACGCCTTTTCTCCCCGCTGTCCTGATGGGGACTGTCCGCCCCATTTTTACGCTGGCGGGACCAATCCCCAGTTTCCCTTGTTTGGCGAACTGACGGCCTATATGCAGCGCATGAGCCATATGCTCGCTGGCGGCCTGCACAAGGCCAGCGCGGCGGTGTTCTACAACGCCGAGGCCGAGTGGGCGGGCGGCGAATATATGCTCTTCCAGGAGGTCTGCCGGGCCCTGACCAGAGGGTTTATTGACTTTGACGTCGTCCATGAGGACCTGTTACAGGACGGCGCGGCCCAGGTGCGGGAGGGCAAGCTCTGGATCAACGGCGAAGCCTTTGGCGCGCTGGCGGTAGCCTACAGCGAAAGACTTCCTGCCGCTCTGTTGAAAACGCTGGCCGGTTTGGCCCGGCAGGGCCTGGACGTGGTTTTTGTGGGCGGCCTATGCAAGGCGTCTTGCGAGGGAAGCGACGTTGGGGAGCTGAACGCTCTGTTTCACACTCTTCCGCTAGACGGTTTGGTAAGCTGGATGCGGGAACGGGGGCATTTTGAGCTGCAATGCGAGCCGTTTTGCCCCGACCTGCGGTTCTATCACATCCAGCGGGACGGCGGCGACGTTTACATGTTTTATAACCAGAGCCTCGCCCGGCCGGCAGACGTCCGAATCCATCTGCCCAGCGAAGGCCCCTGTCTGTTTTACGACGCTTTCCAAAACCGGGTATCCGCGGCCCAGGCGCCGGACGGCTGGCTGCCCCTCTATCTGCCCGGCGGCTGTTCGGCGCTAGTGGTTTTCGACGGGAGTCGGAAGGGCGGAGAAGGGACCGTCTCCCCGCCGCTGGCCCCGGCCGTTTTCGACGGGAAGCAAACCGATGGGAAAAGGGCGGAATCCTTGACGCCGGCCCTGCGTCCCGACAGGGAAATGGAGGCGAGCGGTACGGAATGGGAGGATTTCCAGATATCCTTATGTCCGGCGGGGGAAGAAGAATTTTCGCCCTACGGCCGCTTTGCCCCCGACCGTCTGCCCGATCTTACCGCCGACCCGGCCTATAGCCGCTTCTGCGGAACCATCCGTTATGAGACGGCGTTTCGCCTAGAAGGCCGAATCGACGGCTTCCTGCTGGATTTGGGACAGGTGGGGGAGACGGCGCAGGTCTGGGTCAATGGGGTCTATTGCGGAGCGGCCATTCAAGCGCCCTACCGGTTCCGGCTGCCGGACGTTCTGCGGCCGGGGGGGAACCGGCTGGCGGTAGAGGCGGTCAACAGCCCGGCCTATCGGGAGCGGGACTATTTTTCCGGCTTCCTGCCCTTCCCGCCGTCCGGCTTGCTAGGCCCGGTACGATTGCTGCGGGAAAAGGACTAAAAGGAAAAACCGCGCCGGGTTTCCGGCGCGGTTTTGCGCTGTATGATATAGAATTTTGCTTTTTGTTCGGACGCGGGCCTCCGCTCAACTAAGGCCCTATTGTACCCGACGGCTGGCTTCCGCGCACAATACGCTCTGCTAGAGGTCCGGCCTTGGGCCGCGCCGGGACGCCAGATAGAGTTCCGGCCAAAGGTTGGATTGGGACGGATGTCTTGCCTTTGGGATATCGGGAAGCGATTTGCAACGGAAAGCCGCAAACATAAACGGGTAGGAGGGCCAGCCGCGGTTTGGGCCGGACGCAAGCGGGTATCGGGCCAAAGGCTGGGACGGGGCCGTCAGGGTATCCTATCTAAAATCCCATGATGCGGCTCATATCCTCCTCCAGCTTCTGGGCGACGGCCAGGGCCGCGGCGCGGTTTTCTCCACGGGCGGAGAGGTATACCTTGATTTTGGGCTCCGTGCCCGAGGGACGGATGATGACCCCCGCGTCCCCCTTCAGCTTGTAGGACAAAACGTTGGACTTGGGCAGGGTGATGGGGGTAGAACGGCCGGTGGCGGTATCCGTTTCCAAGGAGGCCTCGTAGTCCAGCACGCGCAGGGTGGCGAGACCGCCGATGGAGGCGGGGGGATTCTTGCGCAGGCTTTCCATAATCTCCTGCATACGCTCCATACCGGTGACCCCCTCGCAGGTGAAGCTCTTCTGGGTGTTGAGGAACATGCCGAATTCGGCGTACAGTCCCTCCATCACGTCCAGAAGACTCTTGCCCTGGCCCTTGTAGAAGGCGGCCATCTCGCAGATGAGCATGGAGGCAACCACCGCGTCCTTATCCCGGACGTAGCCGCCGGCCAGATAGCCGTAGCTCTCCTCAAAGCCAAAGACAAAGCGCTCCTCCTCGCCCTTTTTCTCCAGCAGGCCGATCTGCTCGCCGATAAACTTGAAGCCGGTGAGCACGTCGATGATCTGACAGCCGTATTTTTCCGCGATCAAATTACAGATGTCGGTAGAGACGATGGTCTTGACCGCAATGGGGTCCCGGGGCATCGTGCCCAGCGCCGTCCGCTGGCTGAGAACATAGTGCAGGAGCAGAGCGCCCACCTCGTTGCCGGTCATGAGCACGAATTCGTCTTCCCGGCGCACGGCGATGCCCACCCGGTCGCAGTCGGGGTCGGTGGCCAGCAGCAGGTCGGGCTGAACCGTCTCGGCCAGCTTGAGGGCGCATTCGAAGGCCTGCCGAATCTCCGGGTTGGGGAAGGGGGCGGTGGGAAAATTGCCGTTGGGCAGCTCCTGCTCGGGCACCACCGTTACATGCTCTACTCCCATCCGGCTGAGGATGGCCCGCACCGGCTTGTTGCCCGTGCCGTGCAGGGGGGTGTAAATCACCCGCAGGCCGCCCTCCCGCAAGGCTTCGGGATGGACCGAGCGAGAAGCCACCTTGTCAAGATAGGCGTCGATGACCGTCTGATCGATATACTGAATCTTGCCCTCAGACAGGGCCTGGTCGAAATCCATGGTTTTGACGCCGCCGAACATATCCACCTTCTCGATGAGGGAGAGGACGTGCTCGCTGTCGTCCAGGGTGAGCTGGCAGCCGTCGGGCCCGTAGGCCTTGTAGCCGTTGTACTTGGCGGGGTTGTGGCTGGCGGTGATGACGATGCCGGCGGTGCAGCCCAGCTGCCGCACGGCGAAGGAGAGCATGGGCGTGGGCATAAGCTCTTTATAAATATGTACCTTTACGCCGTTGGCGGCCAGCACCGAGGCCGCCGTGCGAGCGAACAGGTCGGATTTGATCCGGCTGTCGTAAGCAATGGCCACGCTGCCGCTGGCGCTCACAGAGTTTACGTGATCGGCCAGACCCTGGGTGGCCCGGCCCACCGTGTAAACGTTCATACGGTTGGAGCCGGCGCCGATGACGCCCCGCAGGCCGCCGGTTCCAAATTCCAGATCCTTATAAAACCGGTCGGTAATGCCCTCCGCGTCATCCTTTATTTCCAGCAGTTCCTTTTGCAGATCGGGGTCGGCGGTGGCCTTCTCGCACCAAAGTTTATAAGCCGAAGAATAATCCATATAGTTGGCCTCCTTTGTCTTTCGTACAAGTTAACTATATTTACTATACCTCGCGGATTGCCTGTTGTCAATCTTTTCCCTAGGATTGGACTGAAATTGACAGAAAAATGGTTATTTGGCCGATGCTGCCACAACGCAGTAAAATTTTTTTAGGAAAATTGGTTGACAATCCTGCGTGAATGCAGTACACTAACAAATGAAAATACCCGAATTGTAGCGCAAGCTGCATAGGCGTTTGGAAAACCGGCGCGCCCACAGGGAGGAAGCTGCATGCCGCCCCATTCTTATGATACCTTTGCGGATGAGGAGCTGGCGGTTTTGGCCCGGGACGGCGACGACGGCGCTTTTCAGCACTTAATTGTTAAATACGTCCCTATGGCCCAGAGCCGGGCCCGCGCATTTTCCCGCGCGGGACTGGAGGCGGACGATTTGGCCCAGGAGGGTATGATCGGTCTGCTGGGCGCCATTCGGGTATACGATCCAAAGCAGGCCTCCTTTTCCACCTTTGCCCGTCTGTGCATCGACCGTATGCTGCTTTCAGCAGTACGGCAGGCCGGCCGGCAAAAGCGGATACCGGCGGAACGTCTCATTGCGGCGGACGGACCGGACGACCGACCTGTAAAGGGTCTGGATACCTTTGGCGATGAAAATAACCCTGAATCCATTCTGATTGCCAGAGAAGAGGCCGAGCGGCTGCGCCGCCGGGCCGGGGACGCTCTGTCGCATTTAGAGTATCAGGTGCTTTCCGCCTATCTCAGCGGGGAAAGTTACGAGGAGATCGCACGGCAGTTGCATACCACTGTCAAGTCGGTTGACAACGCGCTTCAGCGGATTCGGCGCAAGCTGAGATGATTTGTTTCCCTTTCGGCTTAAAGCCGTTGGCTCAGGCGCTGGCTTTCAGCGTTAGCCGAGGCTGTGCCCAGGCCGTTTTATATGCCCAAGTAGCTTAAAAAAGTAGAGCGTTGTCCAATGCAAAGGTGTCGGTGCGATTCCGTCCAGGGCGAAAAATTCATTCAAGAGAGGTACCAATCATGTTCGAAGACAAGACCCTTATCTGCAAAGACTGCGGCGCTGAATTTGTATTTACCGCCGGCGAGCAGGAGTTCTACGAGTCCAAGGGATTCGTGAACGAGCCCCAGCGCTGCAAGGCCTGCCGCGACGCTCGCAAGAACGCCGGCCGCGCTCCCCGCGAGATGCACGAGGCCACCTGCGCTTCCTGCGGCGGCGTCGCCCGGGTTCCCTTTGAGCCCCGCGACGATCGTCCCGTATACTGCAGCGAGTGCTTCGCTAAGATGCGGGAGCAGGCGTAACCAGTTTTTCGGATACATGCCGGCCGCCCTGCGCTTTTGCGCGGGGCGGTTTTCCTTATTCGGGCGTGTTGACATATTCCTTTTTCCCATCGCATAACATGATAGTACCATCTATCTAAGGGACTGATACGGTTTTACAAGGGACCGCGCTTGCCGCGCCGTTTTCCTTGCCGGCCGTGCGACAGACGTGCGCAGCCCGGCGGCTTGCGGGCCGTCCTTTGGGACGGCTGCCGCGGACAATGTCCTTTGGAGGCGGATCGTATCTATCAGGGACTGCCGGCCGGTTCGGCCGCGGCGTCCAACGAGCGGGAGGCGGGCATATGTTCATATGCAGCGTGAAGATGTCCAAACGGCGGCTGGCCTTGGCGGGCGCGGCCATACTGCTGGCGATTCTCATCGGAGTGGGCGTGGCCCTGTCGGGCAAGGCCGAGCCCCAACGGGACGGAGGCGACAACGCGGCGCGGGTGGCCTTCCTGGCTTCCTTCGGCTGGTCGGGTCCCGAGGAGCCGGTGGAGACAGCTGAAGTGGCCATCCCGGCGGAATTCGGCCAGGTTTACGAAAACTATAACCGGCTGCAGCAGTCCCAGGGGTTTGACCTTACCCCTTATAAGGGCAAAACGGCGACGCGGTATACCTATACGATTACCAACTTCCCGGAACAGGAGGACATGCAGGCTCATCTGCTGGTTTACGAAAACCATATCATAGGCGGCGACCTGTCCTCTCCCCGGCTGGACGGCTTCATGTGCGGTTTTTCCGGCGAGCCGTTTGAATAAACGGCCGGACAGAAGCGGCGGGTAAAGACAATAATGGGATTTGGCGCAAGGCTACGCGGCCTCCAAAGGAGGCCGCGTAGCATGGGTCCTTTTTTCTTTCTGCCGCTGAACCGCTGGCTGCTAAGAGGGAACTGCCGTTCCCCACTCGCTAACGGCGAATAAGTGAAACGTACCCGGCTAAAGGCAGAACAGAGGCGGTCTGCGCCAACGGGAGTCAATCGGAAGCAATCGGAGGCGTCCGGAAGGGCATAGCCCTGGAAGTGGCCGTAGGCGTGCTGATAGACCAGATTGATAACGCGTCCTGCCGAGGCGCTGAGAGACTGCCAAGTTCCTGACCGAAAGTAGGAACGACTTTCAGGCTTCTCAGGTTCCTGAGAGGCGCTATTTGCTGCATACCTCGCAGATTCCCTTTGCAGCGGGGGGCGCGGGGCGCAATCCCCGCGAGCGATTTCTTCCCCTTCTTTAGAAGGGGGCTAGAGACATAGGCTTCGCCTGCGCCGGGACGCCAGACGCTATTAGATCCAGTAATGGAGTAGTAGGCGCACCTGGCGCGAAACCTTACTCCCAGCCAAGCAAAAAAGCACGCCCGCACGAAACGAAAAAACACCCTCTTTATCTTTTACGTTTACAGAACAAAATTTATGATTTTTAAACACGCCCCGGACGTGACGGAAAGGATGTAAAGCGCAAGTATGCCGAAAACTGCTGAAAAGGGCCGCACCCCCCAGCGGCTGGACAAAATTCTCGCGTCCCAAACCGATCTGTCCCGCAGCCAGGCGGCAGCCCTGATCCGGACGGGCAGGGTGCTGGTGGACGGCAAACGAGCCCGTTCGGCCGACCAGAAGGCCGACCCCGACCGGGCTGAGATCGTTATAGACGGCCAGCCCCTGCGGTATGAAAAATATGTCTATTACATGCTCAACAAGCCGGCGGGGGTCCTGTCGGCCAGCCGCGACCCGGACAGGCCCACCGTGGTGGACCTGGTGGAGGCCGGCGGCGGACGGAAGGGTCTCTTTCCGGTGGGCCGGCTGGACCGGGACACCACCGGCTTGCTGCTGTTAACCGACGACGGGGATTTTGCCCACAGGGTCATTTCTCCCAAAAGCGGTATCGAAAAAATCTACCATGCCCGGCTGGACGGCCGGGTAACTCCCGACATGATCCAGCGGTTTGCCGAAGGGGTGACCCTGGCCGACGGGACCCCTTGTCTGCCCGCCGGCCTGCGTCTGCTGGAGGAGGGGGACGCGCCTCTGGCCGAGGTGGCGGTGCAGGAGGGAAAATACCATCAGATAAAGCGGATGTTCGGCGTGGTGGGCCTGGGCGTGACCGCCCTGCAAAGGATACGCATCGGCGGCCTTGTCCTGGATAAGGGGCTGGTCGAGGGCGCCTGCCGCCCTCTTACGCAGGCCGAAAAGGGGCTTGTATTGCGGGCAAAACAAGCCAAACCCAAAAATGCAGAATAATTTTGGTGATTATGATTTGAGTCTGTTCAATTGTTATACAATATAGATAAACCCCTATTTTTAAGTTTGGATATTAAGGGAATAGTAAAGATCGTGCTGGTCTGTTATAATAATTGCATGCTACCGCAATGCAACTCCTGCGTAGTGTGAAAGATGACTGGGAGGTTTAGATTCATGGCAAGTTTATCTCTTCGCGGCATATATAAAAAGTATGCCGGAAACGTTTTAGCTGTCAGCGACTTTAATTTGGAAATCAAGGATAAGGAATTTCTCGTTCTGGTCGGCCCCTCTGGCTGCGGTAAATCCACCACCCTGCGTATGATCGCCGGTCTGGAGGAAATCAGCGAGGGCGAGCTGTACATAGGCGACAAATTGGTTAACGACGTGGCCCCCAAGGACCGCGACATCGCCATGGTGTTCCAGA
>JAAVYX010000046.1 GCA_022791355.1 Clostridiales bacterium
GAGATTGGCCGGGGCACCTCCACCTACGACGGTATGGCCATCGCCCGGGCCGTACTGGAGCACGCCGCCGACAAACGCAGGCTGGGCGCCAAGACCCTCTTCGCCACCCATTACCATGAGCTGACCGTATTGGAGGAGCTGCTGGACGGGGTGAAAAACTACAATATAGCCGTGAAAAAGCGGGGGGAGGACATTACCTTCCTGCGCCGGATCGTGGCCGGTGGGGCGGACAACAGCTACGGTATCGACGTGGCCCGTCTGGCCGGACTGCCCGACGGCCTGCTGAAAAGGGCCCGAGATATTCTGGCCCAGCTGGAGAGCGGGTCCGACGGTCAGGCGGCGCGTGCAGGAGCTATGCGTACGGGTGGGATGGATACGGACGCGGGGCCGGTCCGCGAGCCGAAACAGGAGCCGGATCAGATCTCCTTCGGCGGCGGGGCGGCCGCCGCCTTCGTGAGCAGGATAGGCGCGCTGGACGCCGACACCCTGACCCCTCTGGAGGCCATGAACACCCTCTATGAGCTGGTCAGGGAAGCCAAAAAGCTGTCCTGACGGCGGCGATTGGATTGCAGATAGGATCAGAAAGTGAATCCGGCCGACAGGCCGTATGGGTTTCACAACCTGGGCTGTAAATTGGATTGCTGGTACGATATGATTTGGATGGAAAAGACCCTTGGAAAGCCTCAGAACAAGCAGACGCCTGTCAGGCGTTTTTCGGAAATCGAGGGGTAAGCGTCCGGCGCTCTGACGCTTCTGCGGTTGGACAGAAGCGTCTCTGGGAGCGACGGACCCGCTTTTGCAGGGCGGAAGCACATAAACAAAAGTATGAGATCGCTAGGGTGTGTTTGAAAACCGGAGGAAAGCCGGAATGTTGTTTAGAAACAGGGGATTGCAAGGATGAAACCGCAAGACGGGCGAAAGCTTTTCGAGGTTTTTAGACGCTGCAACCGCCTGCTTATGGGCCGTAAGCCGTTTTTTCGAGGCGTTAAAGACACGCTAGGGTGAGCGGCGGTAAGGAAAGGGGCGAAAGCCATGGGAAGAATATCCGTTTTGGACAAGCAGACGGCCGAGCTGATCGCCGCCGGCGAGGTGGTGGACCGTCCCGCGTCGGTGGCCAAGGAGTTGATCGAGAACGCCATAGACGCGGGGGCCTCCGCTGTGACGGTGGAAATCGAGCGGGGCGGCGTCCTCTATCTGCGGGTGACAGACAACGGCTCTGGCTTTCTGCGGGAGGATATTCCCACCGCCTTTCTGCGTCACGCCACCAGCAAAATCCGGGCGCAGGACGACTTGGACAATATCGGTACCCTGGGCTTTCGAGGGGAGGCGCTGGCGGCGGTGGCGGCCGTTTCTCGGATCGAGCTGACCACCCGCACGGCCGAGGAGCTGGCCGGCTCCCGCTATCGCATCGAGGGCGGGGAGGAGGCCGGTCTGGAGGACGCGGGCTGTCCTCAGGGGAGCACCATCGTCATACGGGACCTGTTTTACAACACCCCGGCCCGCATGAAGTTTTTAAAGAAGGATATATCCGAGGCCAACGCCGTATCGGCGGTGGTGGACCGGCAGGCCCTGTCCCACCCGGAGGTGGCCTTCACCTTTATTCGGGACGGCAAGACCACCCTGCGCACGCCGGGGGACGGCAAACTGATGTCGGCCGTTTATCAGGTCTGCGGCCGGGAGTTCGCCGGGTCCTTGCTGCCCTTATCCTACGAGCAGGGGGGCGTCTGGTTGAGCGGCTTTATCTGTAAGCCCACCGCCTGCCGGCCCAATCGCAATCTACAGTATTTCTACATCAACGGGAGACTGGTCAAGTCCCGCACCATGATGGCCGCCCTGGAGCAGTCCTATAAAAATTCGGCCATGGTGGGCAAGTTTCCCGCCTGCGTGCTGCATATGCATATTCCCTGTCAGACGGTGGACGTCAATGTTCACCCGGCCAAGCTGGAGGTCCGTTTTTCGGACGAGAAGCGGATTTTCGACGCGGTCTACTACGGCGCCCGCACGGCCCTGGCGGCCGGCGACGCCCGGCCGCAGATGCGGCTGGGGAAGGAAACGGGCAAGGGGGCCTGGTCCTATCCGGCCGAACATATGGACCGGCGGGCGGCCGTGGGGGCATATCAGCAGATGCTGCCGGAGCTGGCGCGGTCCGGCGGGCAGGGTCCATCCGACCGAACGGAACCGTCCGACCCGTCTGAACAGTTGGTCCAGGACGTTCGGCTGAACCGGGAGTCCCAACTCAATCAGGCAGGCCGGTCGAGGCGGGAGGGTCAATCGGGCCAGGGGGGCCCAGCCAGTCAGGCGGGGCCGTTGGATCAGAAAGGCCAGTCGGGCAAGGAGATTCGATCAGGCCAGGAGAGTCAATTAAGTCAGGGGAACCAATCGGGCCAAGAGAGCCAGAATGGTCAATGGAGCCAGACGGGTCAATCAGGCCAATGGACGCAGTCGATACAGACGGGCGGGCAGGTCCCGCGGGGGGAGACCGCGCCGGCGGACGACGGTTGGCCGCCGGCCGCCCAGTCTGCGGCCTGGATTTGGAACGGCGGGGCTGATCTCCAGCTTTCCGATACTGGCCAGACCCTTTACCAGGGCGGCGGCCTGCGGATGCCTTCCTTAGACATCGAGGTGGGGGACGAGCCGGAGACCCGGCCGGCCCCAAAGCCGGAAGTCGGTTTTGCCCCGCGGGATCTGCCCACGCAGCCGAGCGGCACGGCGGGGCAGGAGCCGGGCGGGACTAATACGGCGGCTGCGTCCGACGGCCTGCCGGCCGAGTCGGAGGAGCCGGCGCCGCCCATACGGGTAATCGGCGAGCTCTTTCGAACCTATGTTTTATGCGAGCAGGGGGACGAGCTGATCCTGTTGGACAAGCACGCCGCCCACGAGCGAATTCTATATGAGGAGCTGCAAAAAAGCGAGGAGCCCCGGCAGCAGCTCCTGTTGGTTCCCGAGCCGGTGCGGCTGTCCCGGGAGGAGTACGCCGCGATTATGGAGAATATTCCGCTGCTGCAAAAGGCGGGCTACGATGTGGATGACTTCGGCGGCAGTTCGGTGATGGTGCGGGCCTTACCCGTCGCGCTCAGCGGGGCGGATGTGAAAAGCCTGATGGCCGAGCTGGCCGGCGGCTTTATGGAACATCGCCGCAGCGCCCTGCCGGAACGTCTGGACTGGCTGTATCACTCGGTGGCCTGCCGAGCGGCCGTCAAGGCCGGGGACCTTTCTCAGCCGGCCGAGCTGGAGGCTTTGGCCAACCGGGTGCTGTCCGGTAAAGACATTATGTATTGTCCCCACGGGCGGCCGGTGGCCGTCCGTTTGACCCGGGGGGAGCTGGAAAAGCAGTTTGGCCGGATTCAGTAGGACCGGACGAAAGGGAGGAGAATGGAACCCATGCCCCAGCAGGTAAATACCGAGAGGCCGGCCGGTACCATACCGGTGCTAGCGGTGGTGGGACCCACCGCCTCGGGCAAGACCGCACTAGGGGTCCGGCTGGCCGGGCGGTACGGCGGCGAGGTGGTATCGGCCGATTCCATGCAGATTTACACCGGCATGGGTGTGGCCACCGCCAAGCCTACGGCGGAGGAGATGGGGGGCGTACCCCACCATCTGCTGGACTTTCAGCCTCCCGATAGCCCCTTTTCGGTGGCCGACTATGTGGAGAAGGCCGGCGGCGTGATCCGGGACATGGCGGCCCGGGGCCGGCAGCCGGTATTGGTAGGAGGGACGGGACTTTACGTTTCCTCCCTGCTGGACAATATCCGGTTTGCCGAGGAGAAGCTGGAGCCGTCTCTGCGGGCCGCCTTGCAGGCCCAGGCCGAGGAGCGGGGCGGGGAATATATGCTGGAACGTCTGCGGGCGGTGGACCCGGAGGCGGCCGCTCGCCTGCATCCCGGCGATGTGCGGCGGATCCTGCGGGCGCTGGAGGTCTACGAGGGCACCGGCCGCACCATGACCGAGGCGCAGGCGGCCTCCCGCGGCGTTCCCTCGCCCTATACGCCCTATTTCATCGGCATCCGGTACGCCGACCGGCAGGCCCTTTACGACCGCATCAACCGCCGGGTGGATCGAATGCTGGAGGAGGGGCTGCTGGAGGAGGCCGAGGAGCGGTTTCGCAGTCCTCTGACCGGGGGGCTGGCCCAGGCCATCGGCCACAAGGAGCTGGCGCCCTACTTTGCGGGGGAGCTGTCGCTGGAGGCGGCCGTGGAAAACCTTAAGCGGGAAACCCGTCGGTACGCCAAGCGGCAGCTGACCTGGTTCGGCCGGGACGGGCGGATCCGCTGGCTGGAGGGGGAGGGACATACGGCGGCCCAGTTGGAGCAGGCGGCTGCGGAAATTTTAGATGAAATGGGCTTCGAGCCCCTTGGTCAGAAAGGCGGAGGCGTGTGAATCGCACCTATTGGTTTACGACCGTTAAGTGGCTGGCGGTTATTTTCCTGGTCATGTTTTTAGGCTTCCAAACCTATCAGTCTCTCTATTCGTCCTACAGCACCGAGTCGGCCATTTACTATGAGGATTACGACGGCATCCCCATCACCGGTCTGGTGATCCGGGACGAGAACGTCATCACGGCCGATACGGCCGGCGTGATGAGCTATACGGTGCCCGAGGGCGGCCGGGTGGCCAAGGACGGGCTGGTGGCCAGCGTATACGCCAACGAGTCGGCCGCCCAGGCGGCGGTTCGGGGCGAGGAGCTGGATGAGGAGATCGCGGCTCTGACCGCTATCCAACAGTACAACGACGTGACGGCGGCCGATCTGGATTTGCTGGACGCCCAGATACAAACCGCTTTTTTAAGTATGCTGGAGGGAAAGACCACCGGCCGTTACGGGAGTTTGTACACCGGCAGCGGCCAGCTCCTCTCCCTGCTCAACCGCAAGCAGATCGTAACCGGCAGAACCCAGGACTTTTCCGGGCGGATCGCCGTCTTGCAGGCCGAAAAGCAGTCTCTGGCACGCGGCGCGCCGGTACAGACCGTGACCTCCGCCTTTGCGGGTTACTTTGTCTCCACGGTGGACGGGTATGAGGATGTGCTGTCCACCGAAATGATCGAGGCCTTAAGTCCCGCCCAGCTGGAAGATCTCCGGCCGGCGGTCAGGCCCACCGACGGCGTGGTGGGCAAGGTGGTGTCCGACTATGAATGGTATATCGCCGCCAATATCAGCTTCAGCGACTCCTTGAAGCTTAAGGAAGGGACCGAGATGACCCTGAAAACCGCCCTGTCCACCATGCCCGACCTGCCGGTGACGGTCAAAAAGATCAACAAGGGCGCGTCGGGGGAGGACGTCTGCGTGGTATTCGGCTGCAAATATATGAACGGGGAGCTGGCCGGTATCCGCAACCAGCCTATGACCATCGTTTTGCATAATTATGCCGGCCTGCGGGTCAACGCCAAGGCCATCCGCATAGTGGAAGGGCAGAAAGGGGTCTATGTTTTAAACGGCACCGAGGCCAAGTTCGTGCCCATAGAGATTTTATACGCCGCTTCCGGCTACAGCGTCTGCGCCATGTCGGATTCGACCGACGGTTTGCGCCTGTACGACGAGATTATAGTGAAGGGGAAGAACCTATACAATGGAAAAGTTCTTAAATGACGGCGGCGAGGACGCGCTTGCCGTGCGCTGCCGGGATTTTGACCGAAATTACGCCCTCGTTTTAGAACGGCTGGAACGGGCGGCCGAAAAAGCCGGGCGTCCGGCGTCCGACGTCACCCTGCTGGCGGCCACTAAAACCGTTCCCGCCCCGGTGATCAACCACGCCCTGGCGGCCGGCGTTACCCATATCGGGGAAAACCGGGTGCAGGAGTATCTCTCCAAATATGAGGCGCTGCGGCTGGACGGCGTGGGCCGTCACTTCATCGGCCACTTGCAGACCAACAAGGTGAAGCTGATTGTAGATAAAGTGGATATGATCGAATCGGTGGATTCGGTGCGCTTGGCCGCCGCGATTGGAGAAGAATGTAAAAAGCTGGATAAGACCATGGATATTTTGGTAGAGGTAAATATTGGAGAAGAGGAGAATAAGTCGGGGGTGGCCCCAGCCGTATTGGAGGAAACGGTTCGGCAAATCGCACAGATTGAAGGGGTGTCTATCCGAGGAATCATGGCGATTCCTCCAATTTGTGACGGCCCAGACCAAATCCGGCATTATTTTAAACAAATGCGGGAACTGTTTATTGACATTGGAGCCAAAAAAATAGATAATAGTCATATGGTGTACCTGTCGATGGGTATGTCTGGAGATTTCGATACGGCGGTGGAGGAAGGGGCCAATCTGGTCCGAGTCGGCGCCGCTTTATTCGGCAAACGGCTGTAGGTTATGCTATGCCTGGATTTTGCGATGGACTTAACGTCCATGCGAAAAGGATATGGTCAGGCCGGAAATCTCATGGTGGGAAAGCAAACGGAATGGGAATGAAAATGGGATAGGAGAGATTCCATGAGCTTATTTGACAAGATCAAGAACATCGTAAACGTACCCGAGGATGAGGATTACGGCTATGACGACGGTATGGACGGGGACATGGACTACGGCCAGGAGGACAATGGACTCGACGACTCTTACGGTTCCTCCTCCGGCCGTTATGATTCCAGCCGCTACGATTCTTACGGCTCCTCTTCCGCCTCGTCCTCCTCTTACGGGTCGGACAAGCAGCGGAGCAAGGTGGTCAATATGCACGGCGGCGGGGCGCTGCAGGTGGTGCTGGTCAAGCCCGAGCGGTTTGACGACGCCCCATCCGTGGCCGACCACCTCAACGCCAAGCGAACGGTGGTTTTGAATTTGGAATCGGCCAGTAAAGAGACCTCCCGCCGGCTGATCGACTTTTTGAGCGGCGTGGCCTACGCCAACAAGGGGCAGATCAAGCGGGTGGCCAACAGCACCTTCATCATCACCCCCTACGATGTGGACGTTATGGGCGATTTGATTCTGGATGAGCTGGAAAACAGCAGCGCCTATCTCTAATATGGAAAACACTGCGCAAACAGATCGTCTGCTCCTGGCTCGGCTGGAGGACGCGGCCCGGCTGTGCCGTCTGAAATCCACCCCGCGCTTTATCGGCTTTTTAGATGAGCGCCAGGGCGTTATCGCCCTGGCAGCCGCCCGCCGAACCGGCGAGAGCTGCCGTCTATACGGCGGCTACCCCGACGCTGAGCGCACTCTGCTGGGCCTTTTGCCCGACTGGTGCGACCCGGCGGCCGGGGAGGCGGAAGCCCTTTTTCCCATCGCGCCGGTCACGGTCGTCTGGCGGGCCGACCGGTCGGTTAGGCCCCTGTCTCATCGAGACTTTTTGGGGACCCTCATGAGCCTCGGTGTCAAGCGGGAGGCGGTGGGGGATATACGGGTGGGAGAAGGAGAGGCCGTTTTCTTTCTGCTGCGGGATATTCTGCCCTATGTACTGACCCAGCTGCAAAAGGTGGGCGGTACGGGGGTGACGGCGAAGGAGGGGTTGCCGGCCCGGCTGCCGGGCGCAGACTCCTTTTTGGAATTAACCGATACGGTGGCCTCCCCCCGGCTGGATGCGGTTGTTGCCTCGCTGGTTAAGGGAAGCCGGGGCAGGGCGGAGGAGCTGCTGGCCGCAGGGCTTGTCAGTCTCGACGGTCTGCCTTGCGACAAGCCTACCCGCACGGTGCCCGAGGGGGCTGTGATCAAAATACGGGGGACCGGCCGTTTTGTTGTCGACGCCCTGTCTCAGCCGACCAAAAAAGGCCGTTTGATGCTGCGGGCCAGAAAATATCAGTGATACGTGTTTTGCATGTAAGATATTATTTGCGTGAATCGCAGGATTTTTCGCAAATTCATATAAATTTTCGTTTAGGACCCGGTGTCCTTTGCAAAAATAAATGGTAACAGCATATATTTTTATGTGAAACCTTCCGTTCCAAACAAAAATATATACGAAATGTATTAGGAGGCATTGCTATGCTGACGGCTGAGGATGTACGCGCTGTAGAATTTGGGTATACGACCAGGGGATATAAGCGGTCCGATGTGGATGTTTTTCTTGAGGAAGTGGCTTCCGCCATGGAGACCCTGGTATGGGAGCGGACCGACTTTGAGAATAAGCTGCGGACCTTGAACCGGAAAATCGAGGAGTATCAGGAGGCCGAGGGCAGCATTCATACCACCCTGCTCAACGCCCAGCGTATGGCTGATCAGACCGTGAAGGAGGCCGGCGAGGCGGCCGGACGGGTCACCAGCGAGGCCAACCGCAAGGCCCAGCAGATGATCGAACAGGCGGAAGAGGATGTGGCGGCTATGCGCAAGGCGGCCGAGGAGGAGATTACCGCCCGCATGAACGACGCTATCGCCAAATCCGAGAGCATTATTTCGGCGGCCCATGACAGCGTGGCCCGGCAGCAGCTGCTTTTCGATAAGCTGAAAGCCGAGGCCGCCGCCTTTAAGAATCTGATGATTCCCAAGTTCGAGGACCTTTTAAACCTCATGCAGAAGTTGCCCGCCGAGGTTCCCTTCGGACCCGAGCGGGCCGCCGAGGCCTTATCCTTCGCCTATGACCAGCTGCCCGATTTTGACGCGATGGCTGCGGCTGCAAAACCCGTCCCGGAAGTTAAATCTCCGGAACCCGCGCCGGCTCAGGCAACCCAGCCGGCCGGACCGGCAGGCGCCGGCAATACGCAGCCGTCCAGCGCCCAGCCGGCCGATGCCGGCGGCTCCCAGCCGGCGGCCGCCGATAGCAAGCAACCGGCCAACGCCGGAAACGCCCGGCAACCGGCGCCTAAGCAGAATGGGACTCCCGCCCAGCCGGCGAACCCCGCCAACGCAGCCCAGCCGGCAAACCCTGCAAATTCTTCGGCTATGGCTGGGACGACGCCTGCGGCGGCTGAACAGCCTGTGACCAAAAAGCGGCCCGCTCTTCAGAAGGCTGAAATCGAGGCCGGCCGCGAGCTGGGACAGCCGGTTATGCAGCCTGCGGCTCCCGCTTCCGCTGCGTCCGCCCCTAAAAAGGGCGGCTTTAAAATCATGGTGGAGGACGATGAGGACGACGACATGTTAGGCGGCCTCTTCGAGGAGGATTTTGAGGAGGAGGAAAAGCCCCGCCGCGGTTTCTTTAAAAAGCAGAAGTAGCCCCTTTTTCCTTTGCAGTATCATCGGTTCCGGAGGGACTATGTCCCACGGCCATCCTTTGCGGCGGCCCGCGTGGGGCTGGCGGCCTTTTTGGACTCGACGGGGGAAGCCGGCTGATCGGCCCGCGATTGGTCGGATAGACCGGCTGTGCGCGGACAGCCCGGCATAGTCCGGCTATCCTGCGCCTAGCCGTCAAGCGCATACGGAAGCTTTCCCGTAAAACTTTATTGGCCCTTAGAGGCCGATGATATATGCAAAAACAAGCAGTCCAAGTCCTTGCAGTCAGGGGCTTGGACGCTTTTGGACATATAAGCGTTCTCTTTTTTGCGCAAGAATGATGCGCAAAGGCTAAAATTTACGTATGAAGTGCGAGGAGTGTACCAGATGGAACAGGATTACAACAAGACCCTGCGCCTGCCCCAGACCGATTTCCCCATGCGGGCGGGACTGCCCAAGCGGGAGCCCGAGACCTTAAAGGGCTGGCAGGAAGAGCATCTTTATGAAGAGCTGATGAAACGCAACGAGGGCAAACCGCTTTATATTCTCCACGACGGCCCGCCCTACGCCAACGGCGTGATTCATTTGGGCACCGCCCTGAACAAGACCTTAAAGGACTTTGTCCTCAAATATAAAAACATGTCCGGCTTCAAGGCCCCCTACGTGCCGGGCTACGATACCCACGGCCTGCCCACCGAGCTCAAGGCCCGCAAGAAGGCCGGTATGGAGTCGGACGCTGCCGTTTCCCCGCTGGAGCTGCGGAAAATCTGTAAGGATTTCGCCCTGGGCTTTGTGGAGGATCAGCGGGTGCAGTTCGAACGGCTGGGCGTGCTGGGCGAGTGGGACAACCCCTACCTGACCCTCAAAAACGAGTATGTGGCCAAGCAGGTAGAGGTTTTTGGCGAGATGGCCCAAAAGGGGTACATCTACAAGGGGCTCAAGCCGGTTTACTGGTGCCCCGAATGTCAGACCGCTCTGGCCGAGGCCGAGGTGGAATACGCCGAGGACCCCTGTCATTCCATCTATGTCAAATTCAAGGTGACCGACGATTTGGGCAAGCTGGCCGCTTTGGGCGCCGACCCCTCCAACACCTATTTCGTCATCTGGACCACCACCACCTGGACCCTGCC
>JAAVYX010000047.1 GCA_022791355.1 Clostridiales bacterium
AATAAGGATGGGAAGGTCACCATCCAGGACGTGATGGAGGCCTGTAAGGTGCTGGCCCGGCAGTCGGCGGGCAAGGATCCCACGGCCGACGAGCTGGCTCGGGGCGACCTGGATGGGGACGGGAAATTTACCATTACCGATGTGATGGAAATCTGTAAGATTTTAGCCCGGCAGGCGTAAAACAGGGCGGCGGCAAGGAAATATGGGTTTTCTTTTTCCGTAAAATCTGGTATAATGAAGGCGACGGCGGATATTCGCCGCCGCCTTTATCGGTTGTTTGATTCAGATGAACAAAACCGCCGGTCGTATCGGGAACAGAGAGAAAAAGCTTAGCGGAAGGCGGTTGGATACCTAGCTTTTGTAAAGGCAAAGCGCATAGAACAGCAAGCCGCGGTTCATCACACAGGCCGCCGCTGCCTGATGGAGCTCTTTTGCGGGTGGCAGGGCGTACGCTGCGAGGGCATGGTGCGGAGCTAAGCTGACAACAGGTCCTTCCATGGTCTATGTAAGCTGCTGCCTGCGCGGCGGTCTTGATCGAAAGCAGACAAAAAAGCGGCCTTGGGGTGTGCCTGGCTTTGTGCGAAAGATACGCAGCGAGGCCGTAAAACTGAGGAGGTAAAGGGATGAAGCATCTGAGAAAGTGGGCGTCCTTGCTATTGGCCGCCGCCGTTGTGCTGGTGACCATACCGGCCATGCGGCTGGAGGCCAACGCGAAAAGCAGCGTCAAAACCCGGCAGGAAGCGGTGACCTGGTTAAAGGCGCAAAACAACGCTACTTATGATTTTAACGGGGCCAACGGTACGCAATGCGTGGAATTTGTGAAGGCCTATGTGAATTGGCTGTTGACCGGAAACCCCTGGAAAGACTGCTGGAACCGGCCGACCTTGAACGGAAATCAGATTTGGAAAAATTCATTATGGGCCGAACTGGGCTGGAAGGTTTACTACAATACGGCCGACTTTGTTCCCCAGCCGGGCGATATATTTTCGGCTGGCGTCAGCGCGGGCAATCATACCGGCGTCGTTATTTCCTCCGACGCCAAGAAAGCGGTCATAGCCGACGCAAACGCCAGAGACGGCGATTGGTCTAATGGAGACCCGGTGCTCATCCACACCATTAACTGGAAAAGCGCCAGTTCCGATACGGCCTACGGCGCGACCCATTTCATCCGGCCGGTATTTTCGTCCACTCCCGCCCCCTCCTACAACTATTCCTCCATCACACCGGGCAAGTATTATCTGAAACATAACGCCACAGGAACCTATTTGAACGTTTCCGGCGGAACCGACGCCAACAAGCAGAATATCGGTCTGAAAACCTACGAGCCGGGCAACCGGGCGGAGCAGCTGAACATTACGGCGGCGGCCGACGGGTATAAAATGCGGCCGCTGTGCAGCGGTTCCCGTCTGGTTAACGCCTGGGGCTCCAGCCCCTCCAGCGGCGCCAACGTCAATCTGTACGACGACGCCGGAGAATCCTCCCAATGGTGGAAATTCGAGAAGGTAAACGGCGGCTATATCGTGCATAACGCCTATGTTCCCTCCTGCGTGCTGGATGTGGACGGCAGCAACGTGCTCATCCGTACCCGGACCGGCGGCGCGGGCCAGATTTGGACCCTAGTGCCGGTGGAGCACACCTGCCGCTTTGACAAGTTTGCGTATTACCGGCAGGCCCATCCCCATTACAATTGTTACGAATGTTCGATTTGCGGGAAGGTACAGGAAAACCGAAACGAGCCGAATGTACTGGATTCCTGCGCGGAATGCCAGCGGGCGTCCGCCCGTCCCGGCGATCTGGACGGGAACGGCGAGGTCACCATTCAGGACGTGATGGAAGCCTGTAAGGCGCTGGCCCGGCAGTCGGTGGGCAAGAATCCCACTTCCGACGAGCTGGCCAGGGGCGACCTGAACGGGGACGGGAAATTTACCATTACCGACGTAATGGAAATCTGTAAGATTTTGGCCCGGCAGGTATAAGCCCGTCAGGCGCAGAGGAAAGGGAAAAGGGGAAATATTTCATTTTATTTCCCGGGAAATTTGTAAAACAAAGGCGACGGCGGCTATCCGCCGTCGTTTTTTGCAGATGTGCGAGAGGTTTGGCGTCAGGCATCCTTTTATGGAGACTTCGCTACCTTATCCCACGGCGCGCCCTCTTGTTTTTTGACGGGCAAAAGAAGGGATCGGGGACCGCCCTGCCGGCGCAGGTTTTGGGGCGATTGGAACGGGCGGGTCTGGCGCAAGCCTTCCGCATGGCAAGGTATAGATTTTCGTGAAGCCCTCTAGCGCCTTGCTTGCCGTGTCCCGATCTGGCGTTCCCAGTCTGGCCAACGGCCAAACCGGGACGCCAGTGAGGAGCGCTAGAGGACTTCGCAAAAATTTTGCTTTGTAAGATAAAGCATAAGCTTCTGCAGCGAATCTCTCACGGTGAAAAAATAAATCCTTGCCTTTTGACTTGTCCCAGCGATACCGGCATAAAAATATACGAAAAGCGTATACATAGGGGATTGACAGGAGAAAATACCCATGGTATACTTTTTCAAAACTATGATGAAGAGAAGTACCGCGGCAGAGCGCTCCCAGTGAACGGGGGAGAGTGAAAACCCCGCAGTAAGCGGCCGTGGGAATAACACTTCGGAGTTGCAAGCTGAACGAAACCGGCTTTGTCGGCCGCCGGTTTATCAGTAGGCGCGCCGTTGCCGTGCGTTAAACGGAAGGGCTTTGTACAGAAGCCTTGAGAGGCCTTCGGGCAATTTAGGTGGTACCGCGGATACGCAGCTATCCGTCCTAAGAGACAGGACGGACAGCTGCTTTTTTATTTTCCCCTTTGCGCGCATGCATCGATATGCGCTTTTGAAAGGACCGGCCCGATGGAAACATCCGCGGGGGTGTTTTCAAAAACAATTCCCAAAATATTTTATAGAGGAGATTTTGACCATGCAGCACACGGATATTTACGACATTCTGCGGGATGAGGCTTATGTGGGGCAAAAGGTTACGGTCTGCGGCTGGGTGCGGACCTCGCGGGATTCCAAAAACGTTTCCTTTTTGGAGGTAAACGACGGCACCTCCTTAAAGCACATCCAGGTGGTGCTGGATAAGTCCCGCTTTGCCGACCCCGCGCCCTTTCTCAAGCTGGGAACGGCCGTCAGGGTGACCGGCCAGGCCGTGAAGGGTATGGTGCAGAACAGCGTGGAAATCAACGCCGAGGAGGTCGCGGTTCTGGGCGAATGCCCCGGCGAATACCCTTTACAGAAGAAGCGGCACACCCTGGAATACCTGCGCACCATTCCCCATCTGCGGGTGCGGGCCAACACCTTCAACGCCATTTTCCGGGTCCGTTCGGTCGTCTCCTTCGCCATCCACGAGTATTTCCAGAAAAATCGTTTTACCTACGTCCATACGCCCATCCTCACCGGCAGCGACTGCGAGGGAGCGGGGGAGGTCTTCAAGGTGACCACCATCGGCTACAGCGACCAATACAAGTCGGAAGAGGCGTACTATGCGGACGACTTTTTCGGCCAGCCGGCGGGACTAAGCGTATCCGGCCAGCTGGAGGGCGAGGTGGCGGCCATGGGGCTGGGGAAAATCTACACCTTCGGCCCCTCCTTCCGGGCCGAGAACAGCAACACCCCCCGCCATGTGGCCGAGTTCTGGCATGTGGAGCCCGAGGTGGCCTTCGCCGACCTCCACGATATCATCGGCGTGGCCGAGGAGATGATCAAGTATATCATCCAGGCCGTGCTGGAAAGGTGCGGCGACGAGCTGGATTTTTTTGAGCGGTTTTTTGAAAAGGGCCTGCGGGAGAAGCTTACCAACGTAGCCGAAAACGACTTTCAGGTGCTGGACTACACCGAGGCCATCCAGTTGTTAAAGAAAGCCGACGTGGACTTTACCTATCCCGTGGAGTGGGGCTGCGACTTACAGACCGAGCATGAGCGGTATATCACCGAGCGGGTATTCAACAAGCCGGTTTTCGTCACCAACTATCCCAAGGACATCAAGGCCTTTTACATGAAGCAGAACCCCGACGGCAAGACCGTCGCGGCCACCGACCTGCTGGTGCCCGGAGTGGGCGAGATCATTGGATGCAGCGAGCGGGAGGCCGACCTCGGCAAGTTGCTGGCGGCTATGGAGGCCAGGGGCATGGATCAGGCGGCCTATGCCGACTATCTGGACCTGCGCCGATTCGGCTCGGTACCCCACAGCGGCTTCGGTCTGGGGCTGGAGCGTATGATCATGTACGTCACGGGGGCTGCCAACATCCGGGACGTGCAGCTGTACCCCCGGACGGTGGGCAGCATTCGGTAGAATAGGGAGGATGCATATGGAACAGCTAACCATGATAGAGGGCTATCGGTCGGCCCTGTCCCTGCGGGACACCCAGAAGGCCATCAAGTTTGTCAAGGACGCTTTTCAGTCCGGCCTGGCCCAGGCGCTGAACCTGGAACGGATCAGCGCGCCGCTGATCGTCCGGCAGTCCAGCGGTCTTAACGACGACCTCAACGGCGTGGAGCGCAAGGTGGATTTCGATATGAAGGAAATCGGCGGCCGGGCCGAGGTGGTCCAGTCCCTGGCCAAGTGGAAGCGGGTGGCCTTAAAGCGGTACGGTTTTTCGGTGGGGGAGGGGCTCTACACCGACATGAACGCCATCCGGCGGGACGACGACGTGAACAACGACCATTCCATCTGCGTGGACCAGTGGGACTGGGAGAAGGTCATCCGCAGGGAGGACCGAAATCTGAATTTTTTACAGGAGACCGTCCGTACCATAGCGGGGGTGGTGGCCGACGTAAAGGAGCAGGTGAGAGGGCGGTTTCCCACCCTTACCGGGGAAATCCGGCGGGAGGTGTATTTCGTCACCTCCCAGGAGCTGGAGGACGCTTATCCCGGGCTTACCCCCAAGGAGCGGGAGGCGGCGGTTGTAAAGGAACATAAGACGGTGTTTGTCATGCAGATCGGCGGGGCCTTGAAGAGCGGCCGGCTCCACGACGGCCGGGCTCCCGACTACGACGATTGGAGTCTCAACGGCGACCTGCTGTTTTGGAACGAGATATTGGAGCAGCCCATCGAGATTACCTCCATGGGCGTCCGGGTGGACGCCGACGCCCTGCGGCGGCAGTTGCAAATCCGCGGCAACGAGGAGCGGATGCAGTACGCCTATCACCAGGGCGTCCTGCGGGATGAGCTGCCCCTGACCGTCGGCGGGGGCATCGGACAGTCCCGGCTGTGCATGCTGCTGCTGGAGAAGCTGCACATCGGCGAGGTGCTTTGCTCTATCTGGCCCGAGGAAACCGAGCGGGTTTGCCGGGAAAAGGGGATTCAGCTTCTTTAGTTTTTTTGCCGCCGGCTCTTGCCCGGCGGCTTTTTCTTTTTTGATTCTTGTAAATTGGGGGGATTGCATTTATAGTAGGGGAGAGGATTTTTCTTTTTTGCATAAGATAGTGATTGCGCGGTCGATTTCTTTTTCTTTTGATTGGCTGAGATAGAGGTTTCGCGCCAGGCAAACTTTTGTTATTTCTCCAATACCTGCTCTAGTAGCGCGACATACTTTTCTTTGCGCAAAGAAAAGTATAGATTTCTCTGCGGCCCATCTAAGCGAACAGCCAA
>JAAVYX010000048.1 GCA_022791355.1 Clostridiales bacterium
CGCGTTCCCATTGTTCTTTTGTCAATTCATATCGCTTCATGGCCCTATTTTCGCACTTTTATTTGATTTGTGCAATATTTATTTTTCAAACAAGCCCTAGAGCATGACTACACACGTCAAAAGAATATATATTTTTCCCAGAAAAGGAGATGGAGGCGATAAAAATATTCAAAATGTAAAGTTTTGCTCGAATCATCTAAGCGAATGGCCCAAGGCTGTTCGCTTAGATGGACCGCAGAGAAATCTATATCATTTTTTATTTGAAGAAATACGAGAGCGTGTATTGTACAACTTGGGCGGAAAATTCCGCAATGCTTTTAAGGGAAAACAAAGCGCCAATCCAAAAGTAAAAAAATCTACTTGTGGTTTTTGTAAACAGCCCTGAAAGGTGCATAAATACCGGATTTTTCATAATGCTTTTACGCCGTTTTTGATGCCAGTATTGAACAAAATCCGTTATTGTACCACCTCCCCATCCATCTCAGTCAAATCAGAAGGTTCGACGCCAAGAGCATAGGCGAGGTTGCATTGTACGCGGAAAGAGGGAGCGATATCGCTGTTAGGAGCCTCCAAACTAGCGAGGTAGCTAACGCTGACGCCTGCCTTCTCGGCCAATTGCTCCTGGGTCCATCCTCTTTCCCTCCGAAAGCGGGCGATGTTGAGATGGAGGATAAAAAGGTGGTCGTCGTAGAATTTGAATTCTGTCATTTTAATCAATCCTTTCTATGTTTTAAGATAACCATAAAGGATTGATATCGTAGATTATGGTAGGATTTTAGGAGACAAACAAAAAAGGCCGCCCGGCTCTCCTGTATAGGAGAAACCCGGGCGGCCCTTTTACATCTATTCAGTTTTAGAAACCTGCTCCTTAACCTGCTTATAGCCCTGATTGACGAGCACGGCCAGCCCGGCGGCGAGGATACCTTGCAATACCCCGCCGGCTCCGCCAATCAACAGTAAGCCGAAGGCCACGCCGGCGGCGGTGAGGATAAAGGGAATGACCCAGTTGGGAATCTTGGGCACGGCCTTGAGGAATACCCCCAGCACATACAGCGCTGCGGCCGCTATGTACATATTTTCGGCTAGAAAGTTTGTTAACTGTTCCATAATCGAATCCTCCTATCGAATAATCAAAGCCATCAGAGCGGCGGCGAGACCGCCGGCGACGGCGGCAATGATACCGCTAACCACCTTGTCCCACAAGCCGCCCGGACGGCTTTCCAAACGTTCCAGACGGCCGGTATGGTTTTGTATGACCTCATTCTGGTTTTTAAGAATTTCGCCCATCTGAACGGTGAGCAGCTCGATGCGCTTCTGGTTATCCTCCAGGGTTTCGATGCGCTCCTTGTCCCGGGCAAAGCGTTCGTCCATGATCTGCTGATGCTGGGCGCACAGCTCTGGCGTTACGGTTTCCATTCCTTACACCCCCTTCAAAGCCGCCCGGGTCTTAACTCCGCAAATCCCGTCGGCGGCCAGACCGTGATCCTTCTGGAACTGAGTAATAGCAGCGACCGTCTTACTGCCGCAGTCCCCGTCAATGCCGGTACTGCCGATGTCATACCCGGCCTGCTTCAGCATCCACTGCACCCAGCGCACCCCGTCGCCCTTACCGCCTCGCTTGACGTTGACCGCAGGCTCGGGGTAAGGGCAAACGGGAGCCGCTGGTACAGTCGGCGCGGACAGAGGCGAACCGTCCAAGGCCGCCCAGGTTTTCGGGCCGCACTTGCCGTCGGCGGTCAAACCGTTGGCGGACTGGAACGCCTTGACGGCCGCTTCCGTACCGGCTCCATACACTCCATCAGCCCCACAGGAGCCGCAGGAGTAACCCAGCTTGATCAGCCGGGTCTGGAGGTCCTTCACCTCGCCGCCCTTGGAGCCTCGCAGAAGCAGAGAACGGTCAGCCCTATCCGTAGGATAGGATACATCTCCTGTGAGAGCATCTTTACTATCTTTAGGATATGTATCCCCCTGCGCGATCTCGTCGAAGGGGAAGCACCGGCCGGGGCAGTCGGTGGAACAGTAGTCGCGGTGCCGCTTGACGCTGGCTTCCGGGTAAAGCGGCAGCAGATAGGAAACCAGCTCCTTCCCCGCCTGGATCTGGGCGGCGGGCATCACAGTGTCCTTACTTTCATAGCTTCCCTCAAAACAAACGCCTACCGAGAACTCATTAGCCCCTTTGGCGTGAGCGCCTACCCATTCGATGGGGCGGCCCTGCCAAACGCTGCCGTCCTTGCGGACAAGGAAGTGATACCCGCAGCCAATCCAGCCGTTGGCCAGATGCCAGCGGTGGATATCCTCGATGCCACAGCTTACCGCGTCGGCGTGGTGCAAAACAATTGCTTTGGTTTCGGTTCGGGTGTTGGGAGTTCCGTTGAAGGTTAGATTTGCGTTTAAGATGTTCATGAAAAGTCCTCCTTGTATAATAAGATTTACGAACGATGGAAAGAAAGGCGTGCGCGTCGGTGGGGGCTTGCGTCCGAGGGGGAGGCGTTGCAGTTCCAGTAGCAGGGTCCGGCCAGCGCGCCGCCGTTCCAGCTGCCGCCCACGCTGGCCGCGCAAACGGGAGCCGCGGGCTTGTAGTAATAGTCGCTGTAATAGGCGGAGGCCGCCGCGCCGGTTTCCGTGGGGATGCGCGTGTGGGGATACCGGGCGTCAAGGCCAAGCTTTTTCACGTAGCCGTCGGCGTCAGGCAGCTTAAAGTTGAGCTTGACGTAATCGGTCGTGATCTGGCCGGCCGCGTACTTGTCCGGGTCGGGAAGATAGTAGGCGGCATAGGAATGGGGATCGTCCGCCGTACCCGCCCCCTCCCGTTTAAAGAGAAGATCGGATATCCATTCGAAAGCGTTTCCATAGGGGGATTCCTTGCCCCGGTATACGCAGTTGTACTTGCCGCCGGTGTTGCTCACAGGCGAGCCGGAGGAGGACAGCACCCCGTCGCAGGAGCCGTTGACCCAGGCCGCCGACCAGACCGTGTTTCCCGCCGCAATATCCACCGCCGGGCCGTCGAAGATGAGCGCTTTATGATCCGCGTCATAGGTTTCGATAGCGGTCACAATCCGGTTGGAGGCAACCTGCGTGCCGCCGGGGGCCGTCCCAATCCCGATGGTCTGCCCGATCACGAACGTATTAGCGACGGCGTTTGTAACGATAACCCGGTTTGTATCTGTCTCGGCCAGTGCGGCCGTGTCGGCGGCGGCGAAGGGCAGGCTGGTGGCCCCGGCCATGACCGATTGCAGATTCCGGGTGGCGAACTCCACCCACATGTACAGACATTCGGTGTACCATTCGGCGGTGGTGGAGACGGCGTAATGTTCGCCAAGGGACCGTGCGGCCGTCATGGCGGTGTTGAGGGAATAAGCGTCTGAAAACACGCCGGCGCGAGAGGTGGCCTTGCCGTCCACCGTCGCCATTGGATAGGCGGCGGTATAGGCCTTTTGTAAGAGAGAGCCGTCGGGTTTCAGGAAGATGGGGGCGGGAGAGAATCCGGTCAGGGGGCAGGAAGAGATCAGGATTTCCTCGGCGCCGCCGTCGTAGACGTGCTTGTAGTAGAAAAGGGAGTGCTCCACCCATACCTCGCCGCCCGAGCCGTCGGTTGTGAAGCCGGGGTCGCCGGCGTAGGCGTTGACGGTGAAGCGGCCGGATTCGTCGAAGGAGCCGCAGCAGCGCCGGCGGGCCGACCAGGGATAGATGTGGTCGAAGTCGTTGTGCGCGGTCTGGGTATCCGTACCCGCGCCGGCCGTCTTGCCGGCCGCGTCGTACAGACGGGTGACAGTGGGACCGCTGTTATCCCCTCCCTCGAATCGCACCCCGCAAATTGTAACCATATCCGCCAGTAATGACCGGGTTTGGTCCAGCTCTGTTTTTGCGGCGGTCAGGCGGGTATCTATCGGGCCGGTCAGTTCTCGGACCTTCTGTAACGTGGGAAGCTGATGGTTTTCCGGCGTGTCCTCCACTACAGGATGGTATTCGCCTTGTGCCCTGAAGGCCGCGTGGTCTATGATGTCGCTGCCAGCCGCGTCGGTCAGACTGATATTGCGGATGTCGTAGGTCCCGGCTTTATAACAGGTGATCCCTAAATTGAATAGGCTGCCGTTGTCTATATTGGATAGAGCCGCCGGTTTCCATTCGCCGTTTGCGGGAAGGTCCAGATATCCGCTGGCGCCGTCCCAATAGTAAGGCTCGACGTTGGGACCGATTTGGCCAGGGCTGCCGGAAACGCACCGGGCCTCCAGGGTTAGGCTGCATGCGCCGTCTGCTCCGAGATTGGGCAGCTTTATAAAACCGCCGCCCGGCATCGTAAACCGTACAAACCCCTCCTCCGGTACAACCGCGTCAACCGTGTAATCCCCGGCTGCCGCTTTCCGTTCGCCTACGCCTACCAGTATCTTCCCCTCCCCCAGCTCTTCCGCCGCCGTTAC
>JAAVYX010000049.1 GCA_022791355.1 Clostridiales bacterium
CCGAGGACGGCGGGGATGCCAAATATACCATAGGCTTGCGCCTATGGTATATTAGCTTATTTTTATAGAAACAGGGACGCCGGGCAGCCGATGGACTGTCCGGCGTTTTTTGTGGAAAAAGATTGCCAACTGGGGGCTTTGGTGATAAAATATATAAGTATATATTTTCTTGGATGTGCTATAGGGCTCTTTAACTGTGCGGCTGTCAGCCAATGATTTTACTTGCTTGCCGTCTGCCTTTAAAGGGACCGTGCGTCCGGCGGCTGAATAGGGACTTGCGCCGGGTTCGATTTGATGGGCGAAAGTCCGCCGCTGATCATTTTTAGAGCGGTCGTCCGGCGGCCGGGCACAGGCTTGGCTGGTTGCCGGACGGCAATATAGACGGCGCGGGTTGCGTAGATTCCCCGGTTTCCGACGGCGGACGGTATAAGTACAAAACAATAAACGCGAAAGGAGCGGAAGGAGCATGGCCGAAAAACTATGGCGGATTCCCGCGGTCGATAAGACCCAGGCCCGGGAGCTGGCCGCCGAATGCGGGATAGATCCTTTGACGGCCTTGATTCTTTCCAACCGGGGCCTTACGGATCCTGTGGAGATCGACGCCTTTCTGGCCGAAGAGGGAGAGCTTTCCTCCCCGCTGGTTTTATTGGATATGGATAAAGCCGCCGGACGCATCCGCCGCGGGGTGGAAGAGGGCGAACGTATGGCCGTTTATGGAGACTACGACTGCGACGGCGTGACCGCCACCGCTATCCTGTACGATTGCCTGACCCAGCTGGGCGCCGACGTCCTGTATTACATCCCTTCCCGCAGCGAGGAAGGATATGGGATGAACCGGGAGTCGGTGGAAAAGCTGCGGGATATGGGGGTACGTCTGATCGTCACGGTGGACAACGGGATGAGCGCCGTCGAGGAAACGGCCTATGCCGTCGAACTGGGCATGGAGGTGGTGGTTACCGACCATCATCTGCCGGGAACGGTTTTGCCGCCCGCTCTTGCGATTGTCAATCCCCATCGTCCGGGCTGCCCCAGTCCCTACAAGGATTTATGCGGGGCGGGGGTGGCCTTCAAGCTGGCCGCCGCCCTGCTGGAGGTTCCCGCCGAGGCGCTGTTTGAAACCTACGCCGACCTGGCCGCTATCGGTACGGTGGCCGACGTTATGCCTCTAACCGGGGAAAACCGGGTGCTGGTCAAGGAAGGGCTGAAGGAAATCAATCGAAAACCCCGGCCGGGCGTGGCCGCTTTATTAGAAGCGGCAGGACTGACCGGCAAGGAGATCAGAGCGGGCAACCTGGCCTTTGGCCTGGGGCCCCGTATCAACGCCGCCGGCCGTATGGGCTTGGCCGACCGGGCGGTCCGGCTGCTGCTGGAAACCGACCCGTCCGCAGCCGCCGGGCTGGCCGCCGCCTTACAGGAGGAAAACGTCCGCCGCCAGCAGACCGAGCAGGAGATCGTCACACAGGCCGCCGCCCGGATTGAGGAGCGGGGTCACGCCTTCCAGCGGGTGATCCTGGTGGAGGGGGAGGGCTGGCATCCCGGTATCGTAGGCATCGCCGCCGCCCGGCTGATGGAACGGTACGGCCGGCCCTGTATCGTCCTGTCGGTGGAAGGGGAGAAGGCGGTGGGATCCGGCCGGTCCCTGGCCGGCTTCCACCTGTTCAAAGCCCTATCCGAAGCGGAGGAATTGCTGGAAAAATATGGCGGGCACGAGCTGGCCGGCGGCCTGACCCTGCCGGCGGACAATATAGACAGTTTGCGGCAAAGGCTGAACGCGTACGCCGCCGGGCAGGAAATGCCCTTTCCCACCCTGAAGCTGGACTGTAAGCTCAATCCGGCCGCCCTGTCGGTATCGCTGGCCCGGTCGCTGGAGCCTCTGGCTCCCTTTGGTTCGGGCAATCCCGAGCCGGTTTTCGGGCTGCTGGGTATGAAAATTGAAAATATCCTTCCCCTTGCCGGGGGCAAGCATCTCAAGCTGTTTCTCTCCCGGCAGGGCGCGGTGATACAGGCTCTGCTTTTTGGAGTGGGACCCGGTGATTTTCCCTATGAAAAAGGGGAGACGGTGGACGCGGCCGTCCAGCTTTCGGTCCGTATGTTTCGGGAAGAGGAGTCTCTGACCGTTCAAATCCGGGCCCTGCGGCCGGCGGGCCTGGAGCAAAAGGAGGGGCTGGAGTCCCTTCGCCGGTACGAGGCCTACCGCCGGGGCGAATGGACCGGGGAAACGGCGGCCGCCCTTCTGCCCGAACGGCAGGATGCGGCTCTGGTCTACCGGGCCGTGCGGGACGCGGCGGGCGGCAAAATCCACCTTTCACGGCTGAGCCGCTGTTTGGCGGGCAAGCTAAGCTATGAAAAGCTGCGGGTTGCGGCCGACGCGCTGGAGGAGCTGGGCGTATTTCGTATGGAGGTTCAGCCGCAGGACCTGCTCCTCTCGGTAAACCCCCATAGCGGCAGGGTGGATTTGGGCGCGTCCCAGATTCTGGGAGCCCTGCGGGCTGGAACCGCGGCCCATAAAACCGAGGAGGCGTTGGTAGCCGGCCGTCTGATGGCCGCGGCCGAGGGCGCGGCGTCCGGATAAGCGGAAGAAGAAGTCCGATTTAGGACGGCTTTGAAAATACAGAAGCCGCCGGCCCCCTCTGTCAGAAACGAGGGACTGATTTGCAGCAGACCTATTGCGCGTCTCGTCCAAATGCGGCTATGAATAATCCTTTTTCCGTTAATGCGGGGAAGGATGGATAACCGTATTTACGTTCTCGCGGTTAAGCGTCTCTATTCGTTTCCCAAGAGAAGCCGGCGAAAGTCTTCATATAAATTTATGCAGAACATATACCGTTCTATTGTATGCGCTCTGCGTAAATTTTTGTGAGATCCGCGATAGGCCGAACAAAAATTCATACCGTTTTACAATGCGCCGTCTTAAACAAAACCGCAGGGGCTTAGCAGGTACGAGAGCGTATTTTAAAACGCTTTGCCCCTTTTTGTTCATCTAGGGACAATTTCCACATCAAAAATCCGCGCGGGACGTCAGTTTGACTTGCGTTTTTTCGTAAAACAAAATCCGGCTTTTTTCGGTTTTAAAATACTCTCTAGCCAAAAGTCCTATTGGAGGAAGAAGATATGAGCGATACGAAATATGCCTTTCCTGGGGAGCTGAACGAGGAGCTGCCGGCTGTGGAACACGACACGGCCTCGGCCTCTATTCAGGTTTACAGCGGGGCGCCCGACGGACGATTTGAAACGCTGGCCGCCCTCATGGGCAAGCAGAAGAGAAATTACAATTTGCAGATGATAGAAGAGGCTTTTCAGCTTTGTGTGAAAGCCCACGGGGAGCAAAAGCGTCTTTCCGGCGAGCCTTACTACTACCATCCCATGGCGGTGGCCTGCATCATCGTCACCCTGGGGATGGACTCGGAGTCCATCGTGGCCGCCCTTCTCCACGACGTGGTGGAGGATACCGAGGTGGAGCGGGCCGACCTGGAAAAGCAGTTCGGCAAGGACGTGGCCATGCTGGTGGACGGAGTCACCAAGCTGGGCAGGATTCCCTTTTCCTCCAAGGAGGAGCAGCAGGCCGAAAATCTGCGCAAGATGCTGCTGGCCATGGCGGAAGACATCCGGGTGATTATCATCAAGCTGGCCGACCGGCTGCACAATATGCGTACTATCGACGCCCAGTCCCCCCAGAAGCAGCGGGACAAATCCCTGGAAACCCTTGAGGTATACGCTCCCATCGCTCACCGTCTGGGTATCCGGGCGGTGAAGGAGGAGCTGGAGGACCTGGCCATCGCCCATCTGGATCCGGTGGCCTACGCCGAAATCGAAAGCTCCTTAAATTCCCGCAAGCAGTACAGAGAGCAATTTTTGGAGTCTATCAAGGACCGGATCAAGCAGCGGGTGGAGCCTCTGGTCACCGGCATTTACCTGGAGGGACGGGTTAAGTCCATTCACGGCATCTATCGGAAAATGTACGTCCAGGGAAAGGATTTTGAGGAAATCTACGATGTGTACGCCGTGCGTATCATCACCCACACGGTGAACGACTGCTATAACATCTTGGGCGTTATCCACGATATGTTCCGTCCTATTCCCGGCCGGTTTAAGGACTATATTTCCACCCCTAAGCCCAACCTGTACCAGTCCCTGCATACCACGGTAATCGGCCGGGAGGGCATTCCCTTCGAGGTACAGATCCGCACTTGGGAGATGCACCATACGGCCGAATACGGTATTGCCGCCCACTGGAAGTACAAGGAGGGCATCCAGAGCTCAGACGAGAAGCTGGAGGAACGGCTGGCCTGGATCCGGCAGATTCTGGAGAATCAGAAGGAGTCCGACGACGCGGAGGATATCGTCCAGACCATCAAGACCGATTTGTCCCAGGAGGATGTGTTCGCCGTCACCCCCAAAGGAGACGTAATCAATCTGCCGGCGGGTTCCACTGTTATCGACTTTGCTTACGCTATTCATTCGGCGGTGGGCAACCGTATGGTGGGCGCTAAGGTGGACAGTCGTATCGTCCCCATTTCCCATGTGGTCAAAACGGGGGAGATTATCGAAATTCTCACCACCCAGCAGCAAAATCACGGCCCCAGCCGGGACTGGCTGGCCATCGCCAAAACCAGTCAGGCCCGCAACAAAATCCGGGGCTGGTTCAAGAAGGAACGGCGGGGCGAGAATATCGCCCAGGGCCGGGCGGAAGTGGAGCGGGAATTTGCCCGTAATGGCATTCGTCTGCCCGACGATGAGATGAAGGTCTTTTTGGAGGAGCTGGCCGACCGGCAGCATTGTAATTCCTTGGAGGACTTTTTTGCCGCTATCGGCTACGGCGGCCTGGTCCTCTCCAAGATCATGCCCCGCATCAAGGAGGAATTTTCCAAGCGGGCCAAGGCGGCTCAGCCCATCGATATCCAAGATTATGTAACCGCCGGCCCCCGGACCAAGTCCTCCGACGGGGTGATTGTGGAGGGGATCGACAACTGTCTTGTCAAGCTCTCCAAGTGCTGCGCGCCCGTGCCGGGAGACC
>JAAVYX010000008.1 GCA_022791355.1 Clostridiales bacterium
CAGATACTCCGCGGCGGTCAGCGCCATACGCGGGGTGGCGATACGCTCTACCGCCGGGTCGTTGGCCAGGTTAATAAAGAGCACCGTCCGGTCGATGGCGCCGGTTTCCCGGAAGCTTTCAATAAAGAAGTTGGCTTCCTCAAAGGTGATGCCCATGGCGGCAAAGACCACTGCAAAGGGCTCGTCGGTTCCCCGCACCTTGGCCTGGCGGGCAATCTGCGCCGCAAGCTCGGCGTGGGGCAGGCCGCTGGCCGAAAAGATGGGCAGCTTCTGGCCGCGGACCAGGGTATTCAGTCCGTCGATGGCCGAAACGCCGGTCTGGATGAACTCCTGGGGATAGTTGCGGGCTGAGGGGTTTATGGGCAGACCGTCAATGTCCCGGCGCTGCTCGGGCAGGATGGGCGGGCCGTTGTCGATGGGACGGCCCAGACCGTCGAACACCCGGCTGAGCATATCCTCGGATACGCCCAGCTCCATGCTGCGTCCTAAAAAGCGGACCTTACTGTTGTCCAGGTTGATACCGGTGGAGCTTTCAAAGAGCTGCACCAGGGCGTTAGAGCCGTTGACCTCCAGCACCTTGCAGCGGCGCTTCTCGCCGTTTTGCAGCTCGATTTCGCCCAGTTCATTATACGCAACGCCTTCCACGTCGCGGATGAGCATAAGAGGACCGGCCACTTCCTGAATGGTACGATATTCCTTTGGCATTAGTCTTCCTCCTTCTGCATCAGTTGATCGATTTCGGCCGAAAGCTGACGGGTGATCGCGTCGTATTCGGCCTGAATGTTCTCGCTGGGCGTATACTTGAACCGGCCGATACGCTCCCGCACAGGCAGCTTGACCAGCTCGTCAATCGATACCTTGCCCAGCGCCTCGGAGGCCTCCTGATGATACAGCAGAATCAGCTGCATCATGGCGTACTGCTTATCCAGAGGCGTATAGGTATCCACCTCGTGGAAAGCGTCCTGATGGAGGAAGTCCTCGCGGATGGAGCGGGCGGCCTCCAGCTTTAAACGGTCGGAGGGCGACAGCGCGTCCATACCTACCAGCTTGACGATTTCATCCAGCTCGCTTTCCTCCTGCAAAAGCCGCATGATGCGGGCCCGCAGCGTCATCCAGTCGCCGCCGGAAACCTGCTGGTCGAACCAGGCGCCCATGTTGTCGGCATAGAGGGAGTAGCTGGTCAGCCAGTTGATGGCGGGGAAGTGACGGCTGTAGGCCAAGGAGGCGTCCAGGCTCCAGAAGACCTTGACGATCCGCAGGGTGGCCTGAGAAACCGGCTCGGAAATATCGCCGCCGGGCGGGGAAACCGCCCCGATAACCGACAGAGCGCCCTCTCTGGGCTCGGAGCCCAGGGTGGTCACCCGGCCGGCGCGCTCGTAAAACTGGGCCAGACGGCTGCCCAAATAGGCGGGATAGCCCTCTTCGCCGGGCATCTCTTCCAGACGGCCGGACATTTCGCGCAGCGCCTCGGCCCAACGGGAGGTAGAGTCGGCCATCAGGGCTACAGAATAGCCCATGTCGCGGAAATACTCCGCAATGGTGATGCCGGTGTAGATCGAGGCCTCGCGGGCGGCCACCGGCATATCAGAGGTGTTGGCGATCAGCACGGTGCGCTGCATCAGGGAGGAGCCGGTCTTGGGATCCTTCAGCTCGGGGAATTCGTTGAGCACGTCGGTCATCTCGTTGCCGCGCTCGCCGCAGCCGATGTAAACCACGATATCGGCCGCGGCCCATTTAGCCAACTGATGCTGCACCACCGTTTTACCGCTGCCGAAGGGGCCCGGCACCGCGGCCACACCGCCCTTGGCGATGGGGAACAGTGTGTCGATAACCCGCTGACCGGTGACCAGCGGATGGTCGGGCGAGAGCTTTTCCTTATAGGGACGGCCCACGCGGACCGGCCATTTCTGCATCATGGTGAGGGGATGCTCGCCGCCCGCGTCGTCGACGACCACCGCTACCGTTTCGGTGATCTTGAAGTCGCCCTCCTGAATAGACTTTACCTTGCCCGCAACGCCCGCCGGCACCATAATGCGGTGCTGGACAACCGGCGTTTCCTGTACCGTACCCAGTACGTCCCCGGCGACCACCGCCGCGCCCTGCTGCACCGAGGGGACAAAATGCCATTTTTGCTCCCGATCCAGGGAGGGTACTTCTACGCCGCGCTCCAGATTGTTGCCCACCGCTTTCACGATGGCCTCCAGAGGCCGCTGAATACCGTCGAAAATACTGCTGATTAGGCCAGGCCCCAGCTCCACGCTCATCGGCGCTTCGGTGGATTCCACCGGTTCGCCGGGACCCAGGCCGGAGGTTTCTTCGTATACCTGAATGGACGCGCGGTCGCCGTGCATCTCAATGATTTCGCCGATCAGGCGGTGACGGCTGACTCGTACCACGTCAAACATGTTGGCGTCGCGCATCCCTTCGGCGATAACCAACGGGCCGGCCACCTTGACAATCGTGCCCTTGCTCATAAAGTATGACCATTCCTTTCTCGCAGAACCGGGGAGTTGTGCCTTTGCACCATTCCTGCTGGTGTAAAGGCACAAGCCCCAAGGCCCCCAAGCTTTATTTTTCAGCCTTACCTTCCGTAAAACCGCTGACAGGAGCCAACGGACATATGCAGCCGGTTCGCATAATGCCTCGCGGCTTTTTTGACTGGAGTCTGTTTAAAACCAAAGAAACGCGGGGATTTTGTTCAGAGATGAAGAATCTGTAAAAAGCGCGGAAAATGCCGTAAACCTCGCGTTTCCTTTCGCGTGCCAGCCGTATGGCCGTTAAAGGGCTCGGTCCTCGTCCGGTCTGCGCAGCCAAAACGGCAGAGCGCCTCCTTTTCTGGAAGCGCCAGAAGGACGCACGCCGGAAAACACAAAAATCTCCCCGGACATACGCCGCACAGCCCGAACAAAGCGCTTAGGCTCTTTAGAACCTTTATCCGCGCAAGGTATACGGCCTTTTTTGTAAAAGTCTAGTTATTAAAAATAATATCCGAACCGACAGCCTGCTCCACCGACTTTTTGACCGCCCGCAGTCCCATACCGGTATTGCCGGATACGCCAGGAATCGGGATAATGGCCGGCCACTGACGGGTGCGGTATTCGTCGATTTCAGACTCCAGCTCCTGGGCCATCGCTTCGGTGACGTAAATAACGGCGTATGCGTTGTCGGCCAGCTTTTTCAGCAGCCGCGCCGCTTCTTCCCGGGCCTCGGCGGGATAAATGTCCAGCCCCAGGGCGGAAAAACCGTAAATACTGTCCCGGTCGCCCAGCACCGCAATCTTATACATACAATTCCCTCACTTTTTCACGGATCGCATCCTGGGGCATGGCGTGGGCCTTGCCGGACAGGATCATCCGGACAATCTGGAGCTCTTGCTCCCGCGCCAGCCAATAGGCGGCCAGCGGCGCGATTGTGAAAGGATTGTGCCGCTGGGCGGCCACCAGCTCGGCCATACGGCGGGCGCACCAACGGTCAAACGCGGCCACGGACTGCCGGATGGCGTCGACCGCTTCGGCGTAATCGGTTAAGGCCAGATACTCCGCCAGCGCGTCGATCCCCCGGCGAGCCGCTTCGGCCAGACGGGTCGTGTCCAGCGACTGGCAAGGAGCCAGCGCCTCCTCGTAAAAGCTATCCGGCTTATGGGTATGGTAGGCCCGAAGGGCGATTTTGATATCCGCCGTGGCCACCGTCCATTCAGCGTACTGCTGAATAAAGGCGCTTTGGGAGGCGTTTCCAGCCTGCAAAATAGCGTCCAACGCGGCGCGGTCGACCAGGGTGTCGCACAGCTGCCCGTCGCGGGTGTGCAGCAGGGCCTCGTAGGCCCGCTGGGCCGGCTCCCGCATAGGTTCCGGAAGCAGGGAAAACTCCTGCCTTTGCACAGCGTCCCGAATCAAGTCGGGGTCGACCCGGCCCGCGGGGAGATAAACGCTCTCGCCGCCGGACTGGGTGCAGACCTGCTTAACGGCCGCCTTGAGATTATGGTAATCCTGCGGGAGCAAAAACACGTTCCAATCGTCGGCGTCTCCCACCAGCTCCTGGAGCAGCTGCCAGGTCTTTTCCCGTTCCTCGGACAAAGAACCCCAGCCCCGCTCCTCCAGCTGACGATGGCAGTCCTCCACACTGGGAGAGGTGATCAGCCGCTCGTAAAACGCGCCGTCCAGCAGGGTGAGCTCCTTACTGCGGATACGGGATACCGCATAGGTATAAGCTTGTTCGCTCATGTCCTTTCCTGCCTTTCGCTCCGACTAAAATAAAAGAGACTGGGTAAGATCCTGCAACGCGTCGGCCTTGGCGTCGAACAGCGCTTCAAAGGAGCAGTTTTCCTCCACGCCGTTATATGCCAGGACCAGGCCGCCGTCGATGGGACGAGTCTCCTCCGACACGGTCAATTTCGCCTTCGGATGGGACAATGCGGCGTTCAGTTCCTTTTCAAAGGAGGCCGGAAGCCGCTTCTTATCTTCCGGCGACAGCAGAACCCGCCCCTCCTGCGGGAGGGCATGGGCCGCGGCCAGCTTTTGCAGCAGCGGGAAGTATTCCTCCGCGGGCATTTGGGTAAGACGCTGCCGGGCCGCGCCGATGGTCTCGCCGATCAGACGCTGCTTGGTCGCCAGCTCGGCCTTGCGTTTGGCCAGCGCCGCAGCCGACCGGGCGCGTACCAGCGCGTCGGCCGCGTTCTTTTCGCCCTGGGCCGCAATCTCCTTCGCCTGGGTCTCCGCGTCTCGCCGCGCCTGCGCACGGACGGTCTCCGCCTGGGCCGCGGCCTCTTTTACAATGGAGTCCGCCCGTTGACGAGCCTCCTCCTCAATTTTTGCCAGAATATTTTCTAAGCCGGTCATGGCGGCTCCTCCTTATAATAAAGGGTGACGTGAAAAAAGCTTTTCACGGAGAATCTATTTCTTCCAGGCTTGACGGCCCGGAAGAAATAAATTCGATCAAGCACGGAGGACTAGAGCTTGTTTGAAATATATGGGAAATGACGGATTATTGTCCCAGGGCAGATGATTGCAAGGCGAAAACCGCAGGGAAGCCTTTCGGCTTTCGAGGATTTTCAACCCAGAAAGTAACTTTTCCCGGGCAATAGAACGGCCTTTCCGCTTTTTCAAATACGCTCTAGATGTTCAGCGCCGGGATACCAAACACAGACAGAATGGAAATCAGCAGCGCCAGAATCGCGTAGGTTTCCACCATGGCGGGGAACAGCATGGATTTACCGAACTGGTCGGGCTTTTTCGCAACCAGATGAATACTGGATACCGCGACCCGGCCCTGACGGATGGCCGACCATAGACCCACGAAAGCCATGGGCAGGCAGGCGGCCAGATAGAGCAGGCCCTTGGCGGCGGAAATGTTGGCGTCTCCGCCCAGAATACCGATCTGGGTCAAGACTAGGAAGCCGATGAGCAGGCCGTAAATGCCCTGGGTACCGGGCAGAAGCTGCAGAATAAGTACCTTACTGAACTTGGAGGGGTCCTCCGTAACAACGCCGGTGGCGGCTTCGCCGGCCTGCCCAACGCCAATGGCCGAACCAATACCTGCTAAAAGCGCGGCCAGCGCCGCTCCGATCAATGCAAAAACAACTCCCATGATTACTGATCCTCCTTGAATTTGTAATAGTGGGTATGGGTTCCAAAGGGAGCGAAGGCCTTGCCGCCGCCCTCATAGAACTTACCGAAGAACTCAACAAACTGCAGACGGTTGGTATGTACGTAAGCGCCCAGCAGATTGATGCCGATATTAAGGGTATGTCCGATCAGGAATACGACCACGAACAGGATTACGCCTGCCACGCCGCCTCCCAGCATACTGCCCATCTGATTAAAGACGGTGGCGATAACGCCGGTAGCCAGTCCCAGGGCCAGCAGACGGGAATAGGACAGAATGTCGCTCAAATATCCCGTGATATTATACAGGCCGTACAGTCCCTTTAAGAATCGCTTGACCGGACTGCGGGATTCCCGTCCGGCGGTGCAGATAATGCCCAGCGCGCCCACGCCCGCGCAGATGGCGGCGATGGTTCCGACGATGGGAGGGAACTCGAGCGCAAGATTCGCCATATTCAGGAACATAGGGACGGTCAGGAGATACACGATGCCGCCGCCCACCAACAGATACCAGAAAAGCACGTCGTAGATGGCGTCCTTCACATGGCCGGTGCGGCAGTCGGTGACAAACTTTACCCCTAAGCCTACAAACAGATGAATGATACCGATCAGGAAGGAGAACATCAGCATCCGAATCGGATCCTTCACAGGCTCGAACCAAAGAGCCAGGGTAAAATCATCACCGAGATTGGCGCCAAAGAATGTGTTTGCGATGACTTTAGGCGCGTCTCCGAAATAGCCGCCGAACAGGACGCCCCACAGCATGGTGGACACGCCGCAGTAACGGAACATTCGCAGGGACTGCCGCATCCCCCGCTCCATACGGGGAAACTTCAGGAGCATGACGGTAATGGCGACCACCATAATCAAGCCGTAGGCGGCGTCGCTGAGCATCATGCCGAAGAGGAAATAGTAAAAAATCGACATGATGGAGGTTGGATCCCGCTCTCTGCCGGCGGGCAGGCCAAAACTGTCCACCACCGACTCCACAGGGGAGCTGAATGGATTATTTTTCAGCAGCACCGGCGCTTCCTCCCCCTCGGGAGGCGCGCCCACCTCGATGGCCGCGTCAAAATTCGCGTCGATTTCCCGCACGAGGGAGGCGGCGTCCCGTTCCGGAAGGTATCCCGTCAGGATAAACAGCCTGCCGGACTGCTTGAGACGGCCGATCATATCGTATTTTTCCGAGCGCATCAGATAGTGGTCGATGGTAAACTGCAAGGCGTGGCGGAAGCCCGCATAGGAAGCGATTTCCTTCCTCGCGGCGTCGACCTTCATCTCACAGCCCTTGACCCGCTCGTCCAACTGGCGGATCATATCCGCCGCAGGCTGCCGGCCGGCGACGGCCGGACGGGCAAAGCCCAATTCGTTCAAGGCCTCCTGCACATGGTCCATGTCTTCCTTCAAGCAGAGCAGGAAGATGCAGGTCTGCTCAGGGGACGCCCGCAGAATCTCCAGCGAAAGGTCGGTTTCCGGCAGCTGGTTTGCCAAAATAGACAACAGCTGCTCAGACGTGTAGGCCTGGGGCAGCGAACCGATCAGCACGGCTGTGTTGGCGGTGCCAGCGGTGGATAGGGGCACGTCCAGTTCCTTCCAAGGGACCAGGGTCTCCTGCTGGGCGCGGCATTTTAAGATATCCGCTTGACATTCGGTGATCTGCCGGTCCAGGGCGTTGAGCTGTTCGGCAATACGGTAGATCTCGTCCCGTTCCTTCGCAAAGGTCTCGTAATCCTCCACTGTGATGGGCTTACGCCCCTCCAGCGAGGAAAACATAGAGGCGTTGGGCGGGACCTCCCGGTCTAGAACGGCCAGCGCGCCCTGCATCGTGTGTACGCATTTGTCAAAAACCGCCCGCTGAGAGGATATGTCCGGCGATTGATACCGTTCGTCCTCTATCGGGCAAGGGGTGATTTCCACTACGCCCCGCCGCTGTAAGAGCTCTAAAATAGCTTTACGGTCTTTTTTGAGTCCATATAAGGACAGATGCCGCATGGATACAACAGCCATAGGCTAGCCTCCTTTCCCAATTACGGCGCTGTAGGGTCAGAGTCTGTTTGCAAACGAAACACGCTCTATGACAGGATACAGTCGATGATCTGACCCATCGCCTGATCGCTGCGGGCCCGCGCCTGCTGTGCCAGAGCCTCTTCACCGCTTTGGGCCTGCCCGCGGGCTTCCTCCAGCAAGGCGTCGCCCTGCCGCTGGGCCTTTTGGAGCTGATCCGCAGCCTGTGCGCGGGCTTGACGGCAGGCCTCGTCAATGATTTCCGCCGCTTCTCCCCGCGCCTTCCCTAGCAGCTCCTCCGCTTGCTTTCGCGCGTCCCGCTCCAGCGTATCGGCGCGCTGCTCGGCGTCTCGTACAGCTTGTAATGTTTGCTCAGCCAATCTTTATCGCCTCCCCAAAAGAATCTGTCTGCACAGTCGAAGACGGCCGCGCGGACTTTTCCCGGCGGACTGTCCAGAGACAATCCGCCGGCTCCCCGTCCGACCGTCTGGACGCGCCCGGCCGCTGGAACGGATATCCGCCAAGCGGCGAAAACGTTCCAGCCCCGGCCGGCGCGTCCTATCTGTCAATACAGGTTCTAAATTCTACAACAATAATGAATAGCAGCATTTACCTTTTCTGTTGCAACTATCATTGCCATTTTAATACAGGATTTATAGAAAGTAAAGGGGCAAAAACGCCAATTTTCAAAATATGTAAAACATGTATATATTTTCGTACAAACATGCATATTTTGGCGAAATTGCGTCCCTTCGCAAAGCGAAACGCAGCCGGCCGCAGCGCCCAAAAACCGAGGCGGCTACGCTGGAACTACCGGCCCACAAAGATCATGACGCTTCTGGGACGGATGACGAAACCGCCCTCTACGGCCCGACGGGGCAAAGGAGACGCCTCCCAGGTGTCGGCCGCCAGCTCCCAGCGCATGGAGGCAGGCAGCTCGGGCAGCGTGACCGTCAGCTCCTCCCAATAGGCGTTGGAGGCCA